>NZ_JBRAZT010000002.1:0-7730 GCF_056780195.1 Arthrobacter sp. SD1074B
ACTGGCAGCGGGACGTGTTGATGTGGGACGAGTTGGCTTCCCGGAAGCCGTTCGTTGGGCGGACCCTATAGCGTGATGCTGTGACTGTTTTGCTTGGTGGGGAAGCCAACCCCATGGGATCCGTCGTGCATTTTCTTGAAGCTCCACTTTCCCGCGTCCTGAGTAGTCTTTCTGATGACTGGGAGTTGAGGGCAACCGGCATCGCTCTGACTGAGGCACTGCCACTGATGCTTCCCTTCGAGGCGCCGTGGACCCGCCTGCTGGCCGCCGAGTGCGGTGGTTGGACGGCTCTGATCAACAACTTCCTTCATGGTGGTGATTCGACCGCACCCTCTCCAGCTTTGTCGCGCCGGTTGGGAGTTCGTTGTGTCGTAGCAAGCTGCGTTCCGACATATGGACCTGGGCATAGTCAAACTCAGTTGGAACTTTTCGGTCCGACCGGTCAGCCACCACTTTTGTATGTCCGGTCAATTTCTGCCACTGCGACGGATGGCAGGTGGACATGGTTCTCGTCGGGCGATCCCCTTGAGTTCGAACAAGCGGATCGATACTCGGCTCGCCGAATTCGGGATCGATTCGATCGACCCCTACTTCTTGAGTACTTGACGGCCCTCGGTATTCCAGCTGACCGAGACGCGTCCTACGGGACCGCGACGCTCGCCCAACAACAAGTTGATTTCCGCAGGAGGGAGATGTCGCTTCGAGAGGCTCGGAGTGAGTTCTCCAAGCGCTGATGTAATCCAACGAACGCAGTAGCGGTGTGTCTCATACGGGGCGGCGCATGGCGATGTATTGGGCATAGTTGGCGGATGAGTCGATGGCGTGGCGATCGATTGTGCCCGGGGAGTAGCCGAGGGCTTCGGCGATGATGGCCACGGGGGCGAGTTTGGTGAGTTCGTGGAGGGTTCCGAGCCTGGCCGCGCGACTGCTGAAGGCCGTGCTCAGCCGTTGAGTGAGGGTTGAGGCCTGTAGGTGCTGGCCGGGTGAGCCGCCGCGGAATACCCAGTTGCTGTTGCGGTGCGCTGCTGTCTGGTGATGGGTTGGCTTGGCTGCGAGTTCGCGCCAGGGCTCATCGAGCGGTGACGCAAGTGCGATTTTGACGGTTCCGAGGGTGATGGTGACGAGTTCCTCTGTCACGGTGACGTTGTCCCAGGTCAGTTTGACGATGTCCGAGACTTGCTGGCCGAAGACCAGGATGAGAATGGCTGCTGCGCGGTCTCTCGGGTTCATGTCGGCCGTGCGGCTGAGATTGGTGACGAGTTCAGTCTGAGCGGCGGCGTCGAGCCGCGGGCTGGTGCCACGACGGTGGGGCTGCAGTTTCAGGGAGGGATCGATGAGGCTTGTCCTGATTGCCCAGTCGAGGAATCGTGACGCGATGCCTCGCGTCGTGGGGCCTTCTGCCTGCCATCGGTCCAGGTGTGCCTGGTTCACTTCGGCGAGTTCGATGCCTTGTTCGCTGAGCCAGTTCTGCAGGTCGATGGCGACGGTGACTGCTTGTTTGGCCCGCAGGAACGTTCCTCGGGTGACTTCGTCCATCTGATTCATGCGGCGCTGGTGGTGCCAGCGGATGTATCGGCGGGTGATGTCGCGGTGGCTTGGGCTGGTGATCCGGTCGAGGGCCTGCTCGGCCCAGTCGCTAAACCTTGCACTGAGTTCATCTCGTCGCGGCAGTGCGTTGTGTTCGACCATGAGTCCGCGGACGTATTCGCGGGGCGCGAAATGCCGGGAGTTGGTCGAGGCGGGCGTGGGTAATCGCAGGCTCGGTGGCGAGTTGTTGGAGGAACTCGGTGACGTGTGGTTGCTGGATCCAGGTGAGTCCGCTGTTGGCGCGTTTCATGGACTTCAGAGCGGTTCCAACTGCCCGGAGTTCGGGGAGGGCGGCCGGTTGTCCGGCGTGCTGAGGATCCGGTCAACGGTCAGGGCAAGGATGCATGACCAGCATCGGTTGCCTGAGTGTAGTTCGTCTTCTTTGCCGCATGAGATGCAGTCGACGTTGAGGTGGACGCCGGCAGCATTTCCGGCAGGCCGGCAGGGTGTCGACGCGGCCGGGCAAGACTCCCTCGTGGCCGCAGGCGCAGCTGCCGCGAGTTCTTTTGGCCTGTTGGTAGCAGTAGCCGCAGATTCCGCCGTCGGGCCACCGAACTGCGATTTGATGGTGTTCGGCGCAGCGGGCGCAGGCTTCAGGCCATTTTGCGGGGTCGCCAGCTTTACGGGGCCTAGTCATCTTCGTCCGGTGGCAGAAACCCGGATCCGGCGGGCAATTGGCGCACCGGGAGTGATGCCCAGGTCTTCTGGCCGCTTTGGGGCGTTCGCGGTCTTGGCAGCGCGCATCTGCACGAAGGGCTCGAACAGGTCGTTGGGCGTGCACTCGAGGATGTCGCAGAGGGCTGCGAAGGTCTGGGCGGGAATGCGCTCGGGTGTTCCAGTGACGAGCCGGTGGACCTGGGCGTTGGAGAGGTTGATGCCCCGGGCCTTGAGCAGGGGGAGCAGCTCGGTGGTTTTCCAGAGGTTTCGTTGGGCCATGAGCTGCCGGAGGTTCCAGCGGTAGCCGATCCGTCGCTGTTCAGCCATGGCTGTTCCCCTCGCCGTCGCCCTTGCGTAGCCGCTGGGCGATCATTTTTTGGATGGTCTTCTGTTTGAAGTCCGCCGACACGGAAGTATAGAGGGCCGTGGTGGAGGAGTAGCTGTGTCCGACCTGCTGCTGGATAAACAGCGGGTCGTAACCGGCTTCAATCAGGTGCGTCACGTAGGAGTGCCTCAGCGTGTGCAGGGTCAGTTCTTCCGGGAGCCCTGCGATTTTCCGCACCCGCTGGAACGAACGATCGAAGTTGCGGTAAACAGTTGAGCCTGAGCGCTCTGATGGCCAGAGGCTGGCTGACCGGTCAGCGGTGGGGAATCGTTTGCGGCCGTCAGGGGAGAGCCAGTACTCGAGGAGCCCCACCACCCAGTCGAATTCCGGGACGGTGAGCACGGTCCGGCGGCGGGGCCCTGAGCCCTTGGTTCCCTTGGCCCAGCGGACCTGGAGCGCCCCGAAGCGTCCGAACTGTTCAACGTGCGGGTTCGGGCCGAAATCGACGTACTCGAGCATCACCAGTTCACGCCGGCGCAGCCCGTAGGCGTAAGCGACCTTGAACGCCGTCGAGTCCCTCAGCGCCGGCAGCCAACGTTTTGAACCCTTGGCGAACTCGGCGTCGACCAGGTCGTCGGCGGCGTCGAAGAAGGTCTGCAGTTCGGTCCGAGTGAAGGCCCGACGCCGCGCCGGCACGGCATCATCGGTCGTATGCCGGGGCGAGTTCCACTCGAAGACCACCTGCACCGGAATGTCCGAAAAGACCCGTTCGCAGAACGACGCCCAGCCGTAACGCCCGTCCGTCAGGTAGGAGCAAAACGCCCTGATAGCCCCGGAATTAGCCCTCAACGTCGACAGCGCCAGACCCTTCTCTGAGCTGCGCCGGTCCGCCAGGAACTCGTCCACATGATGGGCCGTCCACGTCCACGGATACTCATTGGCGTGCTCCTGGAACCGCTGGACTGTCCCGCACGAGCTTTTGATGTACGACGTCGACAGGCCACGCGCCAGCATCTGCGCACGCCAACCAGCCAACATCGCCTCGAAAACACGATCCTCGGCACGCAGCAGCCCGACATTCACGTTGGTCAGAAAGGCCGGAATCCGCCCAGGTTCGATGCTCACTGATCAAACTGTACGCAAAAATCTCTCATTTAATGAGAGATTACGTTGTTGTGCCGCAGCAGCGCGCGGATCGACCCTTTCATGCCGATCGACGTCGAGGCATCGCCACATCAGCCTGACCTGCAAAAACGGCTAAAAGCACAGAGAGACCAGTTTTCTCATCTACTTCTACTGGTCCCACTTAAACGCCGATAATCGACGTTACGTCAACCTGAACCGTGATTATTGCATCTGATGCAATATCGTCGGCACCAGGCACTCTGCCGTCGCAACGGACCCTTCCGACAAGCAGCTCTTGGTCCTGACCTGCATCAATGCTCCGACGCTGGGTGGCACGAGGCATCCTGCGGGAGACATCCGGGCGGCCATCCGGGCACCTATTTCCGTCGAACATGAGCCTTTTACCCGCGGATTTGCAACGATCCTGCATTAATTGCATGATTCATGCATCCAATGCAATGTCAGGGAGGATTGTTGTGGCGGTTGATTCTGCCGGCCGGGTGCTGGAGTTCGGCGCTGTGCGGTTCCTGCATCCCGAGGATCAGGTGTTCGCCCAGATGCTCACCGGATGGCGGAACCAGCAGCTGAGCCGGAACCTCGCCCTGGGTACCATCGAGTCCCGGGAACGGCTGGTCATGCGGTTCCAGGAATCCACCAACGAATACCCCTGGCAGTGGACACCGGCCCACGTCGATGAGTTCTTCGGAGACCTGCGCAGCGAGAAGCACGCCGCCCAGTCCACGATCCGGTCCTATCAGGCAGCCCTGCGCGCTTTCTGCTCCTACGTGGCTTCCCCTGACTACGGCTGGGACAGGATCTGCGAACAGTATTTCGGGGCGCATCCCTCGCAGGTCTGCTTCGACTGGAACACCGCCGTCCACGCCCAGGCCACTGAATCGTCCCCGGGCCGGCGCCCGTTCACCCGCCGCGAGCTGCAGGCCTTCTTTGACCGCGCCGACGATGAAGTCGACCGGATCGCGTCGCTGGGACGCAAAGGCTGGTTGCCGGCCTATCGTGACGCGGTCCTTTTCAAGGTGGCCTATTGCTGGGGGCTGCGCCGCAACGAGGTCCGGCACCTGCAGACCGTCGATTTTTCTCGGAACCCGCACGCCCGGGAGTTCGGCAAGTACGGGGTCCTGCAGGTCCGGTACGGGAAGGCCATGAAGGGTTCTCCCCCGAAGCGCCGGAGTGTCCTGACGGTGTTTGACTGGTCGGGCGAAATCGTCGCCGACTGGCTGGAACGCGGCCACGGACACATGACGGACGGCCTGGATCTCTTTCCGTCCGAACGCGGCACGCTCGTGTCCGAAACTGCGTTGAACCGTCGGTTCAACCGCTACCGCGAGGATCTGGGCCTCTCCCCCGGCCTGGACATCCACTCGCTGCGCCGTTCCTACATCACGCATCTGATCGAGGCCGGCATGGATTCCCTGTTCGTCCAGCACCAGGCCGGCCACGAGCACGCCTCGACCACCGCCCTCTACACCTCGGTCTCCAGCGACTACAGGGTCAAAACGCTGCGCCGGGCCCTGGACTCCACCGTCCGGGACGCGCTGGCCGGAATGGGAGACTGAACCTCATGAAACGACAGATCGACTACCGCTGGCGGCTTCCGGAACTGATGGCGGCCCGGGGACTGCACAACAGCACCGACCTGAGCCCCCTCCTGAAGGAACGCGGGATCGAACTGTCGGCCTCACAGGTCTACCGCCTGGTCACCCAGCGCCCGGAACGCGTCTCGCTGATGATGGTCGCCGCCCTCTGCGACATCTTCGGCTGCGGACCCGAGGACCTGATCACCGTCACGGCCGCGGACGCGAAAGTCCGCAAGGCCGCCTCCGACGCGAACGTCGTGGAGCTGAACAAGACCATCCGTCCCAAACGCGCCCGCGTGATCCGCGATGACGGCTGAGATCACCCCGCGGCCCATCAGGCGGGGCCGGCCCCGCACGACAGGGAACTTCACCTGCGACAGATGCTCACGGACAGCCGGCAGGCACCGCGCCAGCTGGCCTGAAGGCAGGGTCTGCGGGACCTGCTTCACTGTCGCCATGCGTACGCACGGGCCCTGCCCCGGCTGCCGAACAGAGCGCATGCTTCCCTGTTCATGCCAGGACCTCACAGGCTGGTCTGTGTCGATTCGCGCAGGTATCACCCAGGACTACCACTGCTCACGCTGCGGCACGGAAACCGAGCACTACCGCCAGAACACGTGCGCCCGCTGTTCACTTCGGGACGACCTCACCGTCCTGTTGCGCGTCGACGATGCCCGGGGATCGGAAGCGACGGCGACGATACTGCTTGGCGCGCTCTGCGGAGCCCAGCGCCCCGAAAGCATCCTCACGTGGCTCCGTAAAACCGGTGTCCACGACCTGCTCCAACGGCTTGCCACCGGCGAGATCCCGCTCAGCCACGAGGCACTGGATCAGGAGCCGAAAAGCCTGCGGGTGGAACACATGCGCAGCCTGCTCACCCACCACAAGCTACTCCCGGACCGGGACCACTACCTCGCTCTCTTTCAACGGTGGCTCCCCTCCAGCAAGCTGGGGGACGTTGACGACGCCGACATCCGACGGCCCGTCGAGTCTTTCGCCCGGTGGCACCACCTGCGACGCATCAGGAGCCTGTCTACATACGGGAAACCCACCCGCGGCCCCGTCCACAGCGCGAAGCAGGAAATCACCGAAACCATCAAGTTCCTCACCTGGCTCAAACTCACCCACGGACGGACCGTCGACTCCTGCGTCCAGGCCGACGTCGACACCTGGCTGGCCGACGGCCCCACCACCAGACACGCCATCAGAACCTTCTTCGTCTGGGCGGTCAAGAACCGGACCTGCACCAACATCACCATCGGATTCCGGCAGGCCAAGACCGTGCCGGTATTGGGTCAGGACCGGCGGCTCGCCATGCTCAAAGCCTGCCTCACCGACGACGTCGACACTCTGCCCTACCGGGTCGCGGGCACGTTTCCTCCTGCTCTACGCCCAGCCAGTGGTGAAGATCGCCGCGATGAGAAGCGACGACGTGATCCTCACGCCCGACGGCCTGCGCCTGTCCCTGGGCAAAGGCGACCCTGCACCAGTCCCGGAGCCCTTCGCATCGCTGCTCAATCAACACCTGGCCTCACGCCCGAACATGCGCACCGGCAGCAGTTCGGGCAGCGAATGGCTGTTCCCGGGCTACCGGCCAGGGCATCCACCCCAACACCCTCATGGAGCGGCTCAGAGAGCTCGGCATCAACCTCCTCGGCGCACGCAACGCATCCCTCCGCGCGCTCGTCACCGAAGTTCCCGCCCCGCTCGTTGCCGAAATGCTCGGCTACAGCTATCAGGTCACCCAAAGGCATGCCGCAGCAGCCGCCGAACCATGGTCAAGGTATCCAGCGAAAGCCCATTAGCCGGCGGACTCATGGCCGGACGGGAGCTCACCGGCATAGTGTTTCACGGCTCCCTCATACACGGGAAGGGTCTTTGCGAGAGCGCTCAGAGCGACCCGGAGGGCGTCTCCCGGCCGGCCCGCATCAAACAGGGCAAGTGCCAGAAAGGCCTGGGGCGCGTCCCCCACGATGTCACTGGCACGCATCTGTTCCAGTATTCCAATCGCTTCGCCGGCCTCCCCGACGTTTCGAAGAGAGCTGGCCAGCTGGACGAGAGCCTGGGGTCGCCGGGGGTCGTCGAGCCCGAGGTCCAGTGCCCGTCGATACAGCGGGATGGCAGCCGACTCACGTCCAAGGTAATCCTGCACCGAAGCCCACTCATAGACCGCCGCAGCATCGTCGGCCGGCCGCTCACCGACCAGAGCCCCCATCGCCGTCAGCATCGCAGCATCGTCGGCGTCATCGGCATCGGCCCAAAAGCTCTTAACCCGCGCCTCCCAGTCATTAGCCATGCACCAAAGTCTGCCAGAGACCCGAAAAGCGTAGAAGCCGGCCGCGCTCCGGAAGCCACGTGCCTGTACTGACGCGTCCGCCTCTCTGCAGACTCCCGTTTGGAAGCCGCCGAATAGTTCCAGATCGAATACGGACGGTTACCAG
>NZ_JBRAZT010000003.1:0-170594 GCF_056780195.1 Arthrobacter sp. SD1074B
ATGGCACGATCACTGCAAGCCTCAGTACCCCCGAAATCCCGCGAAACACGGGCAATTGACCGGGTCATATCCCTGGCTAACGGCAAAGGGGGAGTGGGTAAAACCACGACCGCGGCAAACGTTGGCGGATACGTCGCCTTAGCCGGTTCGCGGGTTCTAATGGTCGACCTCGACCCCCAGGGCGACCTGGCTCGGGATCTCGGTTATGAACGTCAAAGCGGTCGGGAGCTGTTCCAAGCACTCATCGCCGGGACAGCGCCGATGATCCTCCGCAACGTCCGTGAGAATCTAGATGTCATCCCCGGCGGTCAAGACCTCGAAGATATCCAAGGAATCATGCTCTCGCGTTCCAGCCGCTCGGACGCCGGCGACTTCGGCGACATGCTTTACACCGTCCTCGCGCCTCTGGCGGACGACTATGACCTCATCCTGATAGACACCCCTCCGGGAGAACGGATTCTCGTTGAGGGCGCTTTCGCTATCTCCAGCGCCGTCGTGATTCCTACACGCTCCGATGACGCGAGCATCGACGGCGTGGAACGCATCGCCCGGCGCTTTATGGCCGTCCGGGACCGGAATCCGAACTTGCAACTGGCCGGCATCGTCCTGTTCGGCGTCGGACCCCGCTCGTTGCGCCTGGAACGCAGCGTACGAGACACGCTGGAAGAGATGCTCGGCACCGTCGCCCCCGTCTTCGAAACCCGGATCCGGAACCTGGAGAGCGCCAGCGCGGACGCACGCCGCAAGGGCCTGCTGTTCCACGAGTTGGAGGGTGCAGTCACCGACGCCCAGAAGAAACGCCTAAAGGCCCTCCGGGCAGGGGAGAAGCCCGCAGAAGGGTTCTTCTCACGCAACGCCGGGGGACTGGCTGAAGAATACGAGCAGTTGACCGGCGAGATACTGGCCCGCCTTAACGAGATCGAAAGCGGGAACCAGGCATGAGCGGCCGGCCTAACCTTTCTGGTGCTTTCGCGCCATCCGTAGCTCCCGCGCGCGGGGCAGCGTTGCAGGGCCTACTCGCACCGAAGCGGCGGGGGAGCGCTGCCCAAGCGCCCGCCCCGGCCAAGGAACCCGAGTCGCCTGAGAGATCAGCGGAAGCGCTGGCGCAGAAGACCGTCCAAGTTCCGCCCACGTCTGAACTCGAGTCCAATATCGAACAGGGTCCTACCGTCGAGCAGACATCGACGAAAGAGCGGGAGCGCAGCACTGTTGAGCCCGAGCTGGTTTCTGCGACCACTCAGACTCAGAAACCAGCTCCGCGGCAGCAACCGGCGGCTAAGCGGGGCGCCGCATCTGCAGTGAAGGCCTCCGAGACGGTGCCTGGGGGGCTGCGCAACGTCGGGGTCTACCTGCCGCCGGCCCTGCTCGCCGACGTCAAGGATGCTGTGTACCACGCCCGAACGACGTACGCGGATCTGCTCATCGATGCCTTTGAGGCTCTGGATGAAGAGCAGATATCGGAGGAGTTCACGGTGGAGACGATGTTGACGAGATCGGGCATGCCGCGGCGCGCACCTCGAAAAAGGGGAGAGGCCGGCATCCAAATTCAGCTGCGTCTCGACGGTCTGCAGGTCGCCTGGCTGGATGAGAAAGTCGTGGAGTTCGGCGCTCCGTCACGCAGCGCCCTTGTCTCCGCAGTCTTCAAGCTTCACGTCCCCGCACGCCTAACCGCGAAGGAGTGAGGGACTCATCGCTATGGGATGCGGCCATGCCTCCTATAGTTCTTATGGCTTAGGTTATGGCACGAAGTTAGTGGGCTGGCCCTCGGCGGAGGAATGCTGAACACACAGAACTTCGGCGTTGACCCTAGCCGGCTCTACTGAATGCGACGTCCGCGAGGGTCCATTCATCGGGCGGCCCTTCAAATGTCTCCCACGGGTAGTCTTCGCTGGGGGAGAGGAGCTCGGCGACGGTGTTGACGTGTTTGGCCAGCCATTCGCGCCAGATTATCCGGTCCTGCTTGTAGCGCTGCAGCTGCGCAGCGACCGCCTCCAGGACGCCGAGTTGTTCAGCGAGTTGTCTCAACGACGTCGATGACACCACGGCCCAGGACTTCCCGGCATTCCGCGCCACCAAGTTCCAGGCCGCCAGGATTTCCAGTGCTTCGTTTACCGCTGACCTCGAGAGCCGGGTAACGCGCACGATTTCGGCGATCGGCATGGCGGGGGAGTTCTCGAGTGCTTCGTAGACGAACGCCGCCGGCAGGCCCAGTTCCCGGAAGACGGGGCGTACTGCGTGGATCTTTCCTTTCTGCCATTCTGCACCCTCGGCGGCCGTCTTCAGTTCTTCGGGGACGGTCAGCATGTACAGATCGCCCTTAGTCCCGCGAGCTTCTTCCACCAGGGTAACGAGCGGGTCCTTCTCTATCCGAAGCGCCTTCAAGTGGAGTGCCACGGTGGTGTGATCCAGACCCGTGGCCACAGCCATTGACCTCACCCCGAATTCAATAAACCGGGACCCGGTCATGTGGGCTGCCTCACCGAGAGATCTCAGCACCATTCTTCGTGCCATTCCTGTTCTGGATTCCTGGTAGTGCACCTCACTGATCCGAAGCGCGTTCCTCCATGTCCTAATGAACTGGTGCTCAGCACCAGGATTCAGCGAAGTTGGATTCGAACCCTTTAGTACAGGGCGCTGTGTATTTGGCTGGCTTGTGGGGGATCTGCGGACATTGTCATTCCCGTCCGCGGTTGCACTCTTTTTGAGATAGGCGACGGCGTTGATCCAGTCCCGGCGCAGAGCCGGAATCCGGTGGCGGGAGGCGTACCGGGCGTAGAAGGAGGCCAGCCCGGGCCAGGTCCCTTGCTTCATGCGGCGTTCCACGTCGACGAGCTGGAGGCCAGCGGCGGCTGCTCCGGTGAGGATCGCCTGACGGGCGTCTGAGTCGGTGGCGTACCGGGTGGTGTCGTAGAGTCCGGTCTGCGCCATGAGTTGCATAACCCGTGACATTCGGCCGGCCGGGTGCTTGACCGCGGGTGCCGCATCGGCTGCCGGAGCGAAGGGTTCCTCAAGCCGGAGCGCCCGCGCAGCGTTGATTTCGCCCGCCAGGTCAGCAGTCATGGCTGCCCAGATGTCGGTCGGGTTTGGCCGGCGGGCGACGTCGTAGGCCATGGATAACGACATGGCTAGCTCTTGGTGGCCGCCGCGTTTGTGCGGGGAACCCGGGGTCCGCATGCAGCCGTGGAGAAGGTTCTGGTGCGGGGTCTTGTCCAGTGTCCGGTACCGGGTGCCCAGGGCCTCTACAAGATCGCGCGCTTCAGAGAAGGTGACCCTTTGAGCAAGCGGGATGTAGATGTGGCGGCCGCCGTTTGGCGAGTAGTCCTCGATCCACCGCGCCCCGAACGAGTGGAGCCAGGCCTGGACGGCGCGGACGTCCGCCAAAACCCAGTCGACACCGGCTACCGAGGAGTCGAAGTCGAGGAAGATCGCAGCGCATGTGCCGTCTTTACCGAAAATACGCACCGCGGCGGGAAGTGTGGGTAGCGTCTCGCAGAGGGCGCGTTCGTGCTTCTGCGGGTAGGTCTTGCCGGCGTCCCGGGAGAGTCGAACACGGGGCTGGCCAGCAAGGATAGGTGCCAGGGCAGCCCAGGCCTGAGCGGGGGTGTGAGCAGAGGATGGCTCGCGCGACACGCCATCCCCGTATTGGGCTGGCAGCACGCGACCGTGCTGTTGTACGATGATGATGTTCCTGTCGAGGGAATGGTTAAGGACCGATCCTGCAAGATCGGTTTGCAACACAAATGAAGCCCTGTGAAGGTCTTCTATCCGATCTACGATCTGTTCGCCGGCAAGCTTCCCGGATCGTGGATCTTCAGCTTCGAAGGCCCGCCTAGTGCGGGCCTTCTTCTGTTATGAGGCTATGCGTATCGGCAGTTCCTCCTGGTGTGCGAAGTGATCCAGCAGAGCCAGATCTTCGCGCAGGGAACGGTCTACGGCGGATGAAACGTAGTCTGTGACAGTCATGCCCTTGGCGGCAGCGATCATCTGAACGTCCTCCGCGGTCTTAGCCTGCGTGCGGAAGCCAATGTATTTGCGGAGTCCCTTGCTGGGCCGTCCGCCTCCACGATTGATTACTGCGCTCATGGTCATGTCCTTTGAATCTCGCACAACCTGCGGTTGCGGCTGCTTCATCGCTGGTGCTACTTGCGGTCGATCACTATCAGGTTTCTGTTTACAGCTATCGACTGAGTCGAAACTAGCACTGCTTTCGAAGGCATCCGGGGATTTGTTTACAGAAAACAAACCCGCGTGTCGCGTCGCTCCGGCCCCGAATGCCCAGCGAAATCAGCGAATTGACGTTCACGACTGCCGGGTGGGCCCGGGGCGCCTCAGCGCAGGACCGTTGATCGCGCATGCTCGTCCCCTTTTCGTGGAGTGAGGGCGGCGTCCCCAAGCCGCTTGATATGGTTGTCCCCGTTCCATCCGGGATGCCTGAAACAGCCTAAACCATGTTCGAAACATGTTTCAAGCCATGTTCCGTTGAAGATACCGAAGGGCCAGTAGTCGTGACGCAACCCTTGCGATCCCTGCCTGTGACCACCTCTCAGCGGGCTTTCCGCGATGCATCGTCCGCATTCTCATCCTTGGAACTTCCAAGCGCCCTGACTCTAGACCGCCTCGTCAGCGTCGTTGCCGGGATCCGTGGCAAGCAAATCCGGATACGTGCCACTGAAAAACTCGTCGGGACTTCCATCTGTGGTCTCTGGCTTCCTGGAACGAAGGTCGAGTGGGTCTTTCATCCTCCAACGCCCTGGGAGCTACAGCGTCAACAATTCATCCTTCACGAGCTTGCCCACATGGTTCTTGGCCATGACACAACACCGGGCGCAGGGACCGTTCTGAAAAGCGGCTTTCGCGGTCTTTCTCCCGAAATCGTGCGCAGGGCGCTTATGCGGACCGAATATCGGACCCTCGAAGAGGCGACGGCCGAGTATCTTGCCGATCTCTTGGCGGAGGCCTTGAGGAAGGGGCCCCGCGAACCGGGTGCCTTTGAGGATGTGTTCGGCTAATGGAGATCATCGCCGCGGGGCTCATGGTGGCCCTGGCTCTTGTTGTTATCGCGTCGCGTGGCCAGGGTAAGGACACCAGCATTCTGTTCGCCTCGATGCTGATCTCAGTGGCAATGCTTCTCAATGTGGACGCTTTATACGTGCTTGCAGACGGCTGGGTCGGGGGGAAGAACTTCGCGGACCTGGGATCAAATCTATTTCTGCTCACAGGGATCTATTTTCTTGCCCGAGCCATCCACCGCGCTGCGGGGCCGGCGTCTTATGGCAACGAATCTTCGTATGACAGGTGGGCCAAGATGGGGCTTGCAGGTGCCACCATCTCGGCCACTGCCCTGTTCCTTTTGGTTGACGCCCCTGTAACGTCGACAACTTTTATGAGGGACTTCGGTGGAGCATGGGCGGCGGGTCTATATTCCGCTGTGCAGTATCTCTACATCGGCGCGGTTATGGCAGCCGCAGGTTGGACGTGCGTGCGGTTCCGAAAATCGTGGACCGCGAGGCTCTATACCATCGCGTTCGCGCTGGTTGGTTTTGGATGCCTATCCGCGGTTCTGTTAGTCCTAGATGTTCTATTACTGGACACCCTCCATGTTCTCGACATCGTCGCGCCTCTCTCGGTGCTGTCCGGAGTGTATGCGGGGTTGAACTCGGTTACATTCTTTTTGCTTTGCACCGGCTTAGCCTTGCCTCCGGCCAGCCGCAAGGTCGCGGCCATGCGCGAAACAGTGCGAACCAGCTCTGTGATTGCTGGTTTGGAACCAGTCTGGGGGCAGGCAGTAGCAGGGAATGCCGGGCTGACACTGGATCTTGGCGTGGTTCCGAAACGTCCAGATCGACGGCGCAGGGAGCTGCACCGCATGGTTGTAGAAATCCAGGATTCTCTTGCACGGGATCCAGACGTACGGGACAAAATCGGGACCAAAGGCCTCACTAAGCTGTCGAATGCCTCCGATCACCTCGAGAGGCTCTCGTGGCGTCCTCGCTGAGCTCCGTGTTGCGAGCAGGCCTTTTCGGGGCTGCAGGAGTAGGTGGGGCCGCGCTGATTTGGGCGGCCCGAGAGGCAACGTCACCGACCTACAAGCCCACCTATGACATCGTCCCCTTAGAAATTTCCGACGACCAGATTCTGTTTCGAGCCTCGCGACGCACCCTAGCGCCGGGCCAATTCGGGTTTCACCTTTCTAGTGGCGGCCCGCCGGCCGTAATCGGACCGGTCGTATCTGTCCAAAAGGGAAAAGTCCTGCGCCAACTTCTTTTTCGGCCCGCGGATCTTTCCATCTATTCCCGGGGGCGGTGGAGTGGCATCGTCTCGGTGAACCCTTTGTCCGTTGCACCTGACGCGACCGCGGCCTTTATAGAGACTTCCCTCGGCTCAGCCCCTGCATGGGTGATCGACCGCGGAACTAACTGCTGGGCCATCCATGTCCATGGGCAGGGAAGCTCGAAGGCTCAGACTTTGCGTGGGGTTGAGAGCGCATCGGGGCTGGGACTCAGCTCGTTGGTGATTTCATATCGCAACGATGGTGAGGGTCCCAGCTCGAAGGACGCGAGATGCCATCTGGGCGAATCAGAGTGGCACGACATAGAAGCGGCTCTTCAATTTGTTGCGGAGCGCGGTGGAACTGAGTGCATAGTGTTTGGCTGGTCACTCGGGGCCACTATGGCTCTAAATGCCGTACAGCGGTCACCGCTGGCTCGGACGATTAAGGGCTTGGTCATGGTTTCGCCGGCATTGGTTTGGGAGGAGGTGCTGCGTGCGAACGCCCACCATCACGGGTGGCCCCGGGTGTTGGGCTCGCTCATGGCCCGTCTCCTAGCGCTCAGCTCATTCAGCAGACTGGTAGGCCTCGAGGCTCCGATCGATGTACGAGGTGCTGACAGGACCAGGGTTGCGGGCGATCTGGGCATTCCGGTCCTGATCATCCATAGCAAGAACGATTGGTCTGTCCCTTTTGAAATTTCGACTCGTTTCGCACAGGCTCACGAGGATTGGATCGAACTAGTTGAGTTTGACTGTTCCGGGCACACTCAAGAATGGAATTCCGACCCGGTATGGTGGAACCTAGCCGTCCGCCGCTGGTACGAGAATTGGTTCCGTTCTGGCCCGACCGGAAAACAAGCTGCGACAGCCAGCGAATGAAAGTAGATGGTTGAATTTATGGTTGGCGGTGACAGCCCCCAGACTCGATTGGAGCGAGCGGAGACACTCGCTCGCAAGGTGAACCTCCTTCTGGATGTCGTCGTGGCCGAAGGCGGGGAACCCTATGAGTTCTCCGACATCCAAGCGGGCGTGCGCGAAAATGGGTACGAACTCTCTCGGACGCGCTGGTGGCGTATTCGTTCCGGTGAGTCACCTGACGCTGTCCCAAGAGAAGCTCTGGTTGCGCTGGCCAAATTCTTCGAGGTAGATCCGGCATACCTGACCGATGAAACCGGCGAGCTTCCGGAACGGATTGAGCGCGAGTTGCAGCTCTTGAAAAGGATGCGTCGCAACAGATTAAAGAACATCGCCGCGCGGACTCTCGGCGACATAGACATCAAGACCCTCGAGGCAATTAACGCGCTCCTGGATGATGTTGATGGCGATGAGGGCGTCAATTTGCCTTAGTTTGAACCATGGTTGAAACATGTTTCAATCCTGATATCGTAGATGCGTGCGCACTTCGACATCTTCCAAGATCCGGTCCTGCGCGGTCGCTTGCCACCACCCAACCCCGCACCAATCTCAGTCAGGCGCCTTCGATAAAGGCGGCGTATGCCTGAACCAGTTCGCGAACCCGAGCTCGGTGGATCGCGTATACAACATTCTTGCCATGCCGCAGACCCGCAGGTGGATCAGTTTGGACCAATCCCGCCTTGGAAAGGACATCGAGGTGTCGGTTCAGGCTCGGCCGGCTGATATCCAGAGCAGAGTGCAGACGCCCGACCGTGGACGGGCCGAGCCTGGAGAGGTTATGCAAGATGTCAGCGCGGGCTCGATTGCCAATGAGGCTGACTGCTGCCTCAACATCGACGGGCATCTTCGGTCGAAGCAAATTCGGCATGCCTCAATCTTGCCTGACCCTTTTCGAGGACGCACTCTATCAATAAATAATAGAGTTATTGTAGGTCGATCATTGTGGCGCAATTGAGGGTGCCGCGGCTGCAAGTAGGCGCCGCAGTTGGCTTGTTCTCGATCTTTCTTGGCCTGGTCCTGTCGATGGTGCTGCTCCTTTCCGAGCCATCTCCTGCTGCCGCCTGCGGCCCAGCGATTTCCGTGTCTGTGGACGCCAACACCAAGGTCGACGGCTACACCCAGGAGCAGCTGAAGAATGCTGCGTCGATCATGGGCGCAGGGAAGTCTTTGAATCTGTCCGTGAACGGTCAGATGATCGCGGTGATGGTTGCCCTGGGGGAGTCCGGCCTTCGTGTTCTCGACAGCGGCGATACCGCCGGCCCGGACTCCCGCGGTCTGTTTCAGCAGCGTGGCAACGGTGCATGGGGCTCTTACGAAGACCGTATGAACCCGGCCAAGAGCGCAACGAACTTCATCAAGGCGCTGCAGGCTGTGCCGGGGTGGGAGTTGCTTGAGCCGACGATCGCGGCCAACAAGGTCCAGCGCAACGCCGACCCGTACCACTACCAGAAGTACTGGCCCGAGGCCGTGAAAATCGTCCAGGCTCTCTCCACCTCGAAGTTCTCCCTGCAGGGAAGTGAGTGCGGGATCCCCGGACAGTCAGGCGCCGGGAACGACTACCCGTGGAAGAACTCACCGACCTGGATGCATGCCGGGGCCAACGCTTCCAGCACCTCACCGCTGGGCATGTTCTACCGGGAGTGCGTGGACTTCGCCCTGTGGCGCGTGAACCAGCAGATGGGATCCACGAGTGTCCCGTTCAAGTTCCTCAACGGCACCTTCCGTCCAGACGGTCAGGGCCTGGGTTCGGCACTGACATGGAAGGCCGGCTGGGACGCCAAGGGCTGGCCCACCGGCCGCGCACCGAAAGTCGGTGCAGTGGTCTGGTACGCGCCAGGAGCCGGGGGAGCGGACCCCAACTTCGGCCACGTTGGCGTGGTGAAGGAAGTCAAAGACAACGGAACTTACGTCGAAGAGGGCTACAACGGCAACCCTGCCCCGGATGACCACAACTACTACACCCGGACCGTGGCCAGCACAGTTCCCTCGGCCTTCCTGTACCTGCCCGTCCAAGAGGAGAAGAAGTGAAGAAGCCCCTGACCCTGCTCGCCGTCGCGCTGCTGTGCGCGGCCTGCGCGCCTGCCGCGTCCACCGGGGCCGCGCCGGCATCGTCTTCCAGTGCCAGCACCACACCCTCAGCGCGGGTATCTCCGAGCGCCAACAGCGGCCCGCAGGCACCCGGAGGCACCGTCCCGCCCACCATTGGCATCACCTGGGATCAAGCCAGCAAGGACGATGCGCTGGACGTTGCTGAGAACGCGATGAACGACTTCGCGCGTCCGAGCCTGGATGAGAAGCAGTGGGCCAATGACCTCGCCCGCTGGCTCACGCCTCAGGCTACGGCGGATTACTCCTCCGTAGACCCTTCCAACATTCCGGCATCCCGCGTCACCGGAGCGGCCACCTTGTCCGTCGATGAGGCCAACGGATACGGCGTCACCGCCGCCGTCCCAACTAACGCGGGGAACTACACGCTGCAACTGCTCCGCACGGACAAGGATGCACCGTGGAAGGTCAACCGCCTCACCCCGCCCGCATCCTAAACGCCAACCCCCTTTCCCTTCTCACACCTAAGGAACAAGCCGATGGGTACTGCACCAACGCAAGTTCTGGCCTTTCCCAGCATCAAGGCCATCGTCCGCGACAACGGCACCGCTGAGGTCGTCGTCGCGGGCAACTCCCGCATCGTCCCTGCCGGGGAATCCCTGCAGGGCCTACGCAACAACGCCCTGGCCCTCGTCGTTGGCGAAGCGCAAACGCTCCAGCGCCCGGTCCGGGTCCAGATCGAGGATCCCGAAGGCCACGGTGAGCTGATCGTCCACCCAGACAACAAAATCGAATCCGTCTCCTACGAACCCCGCACACCCCGCCGACGCGCAGAAGCCCCGACCACCACCCCGGAAACCGTCGCCCCGGCAGTCATCAGCACCGCCTCCGTGGCAGAGCCGGCGCCCGCAGCGAAGCCTGCGGTTCCCGCTCAGGCTCCTGCGGCCGTGGCCGACGACCAGCCGTGGCCGCCCGCACCGGCAGAGCAGAGCGGGCCGGCAGTGGCCGCCCCGGAACAACCGGCGGTTGCTGCGGAAGAGGCTCCGACGCGACGCAGCTTGAAGGACACTTCCTTCCTGGTCAGCGCCCCGGTCCTCGAGCCGGCCACCCAGGGCTGGCGCGGCGCACTCACACGCCTGGGCATCCGGATGGACCCCTCCGAGGAAGAGCTTTCCGAACGCGAAGACATCCGCACAGTCAGCCAGCACTGGCCCGGCCCCCGCACCATCGCCGTGGTCAACCGCAAGGGCGGGGCCAACAAGACCCCCACCGTCGTCATGCTCTCGGCTATCCTCGCCCGCTACAGCGGCGCGGCCACGGTCGCGTGGGATAACAACGAATCCCAAGGGACTCTCGGCTGGCGGACCGAAAAGGGCTCCCACGACCGCAGCGTGCTCGACCTGATCGATTCCTCAACTGAACTGCTATCCCCGTCCACGAACGCCGCCGAAATCGCCAAATTCGTCCACCACCAGACGGCCGATAAGTTCGACGTTCTCCGCTCGGACGAGAACGAAGAAGGCGACCACGAAGTCACCGCGGAGGAAGTCGATATCGCCTATCAGGTCCTGACCCGGTACTACCGGCTCGTCATCATGGATTCAGGCAACACCGCCCGCGCTGCGAACTGGCGGCGCATGATCGACCACACCCACCAGCTCGTCGTCCCCGTCACGGCTATCGAGGACCGCGCCGAAGCCGCCCGGCTGACGCTGCAGACCCTCGAATCCCGTGGCGGCCACGACGCCGAGCTGGCACGCAACGCGGTCGTGATCGTCTCCGAATCCACCGATGCGAAACGGTCCATGAGCGGAGATGCCCTGAAGCGGGCCAAGGACGAGGCAGAACGGATCGCCAAAGGCTTCGAACCCTTCGTCCGCGCCGTCGTCCGCATCCCATACGACCCGGCCCTGGTCAACGGACCCATCCGGTACGAAGCCCTCCAGCCGGCCACTCAGCGGGCCTGGCTCGCCGCGGCCGCTGCCGTAGCCGCCGGCTTCTAACCACCCGTCCAACGGACATTCGAAAGGAGGACTCATGCAGCAGACCCTGAACCCCTGGATCAGCCGCCCCGCCGTCGAGGCGGAAACGGCGGAGCCGGAGGCACACACCCCGCCGGCGGCGGCTATTACCGCTCCGTTGCGGGGCATGGTCGAACCCGACGCCGCTGACCGACTGGGCCATCGAACTGCCGCCGGCGCCGCTGCGCTCTGGGTCACCGGGGCCCACGGCGGATCAGGTGAAAGCCGCGTTGCGGATCTCCTGGCCGGGGCACGGGCCACAGGGCACAGCTGGCCCGTCCCTCAGGACGGAAGCGCCCCGAAGCTGCTGCTGGTCTGCCGCGCCGATATCCGCGGACTGACCGCGGCCCGCAGCGCCCTCACCCAGTGGGCCGCAGGCGCAGCCCCTGCCGTTGAACTCCTCGGCCTTGCCATTCTCGCGGACGCCCCCGGAAAGACACCCAAAGCCCTCCGTGACTTCACCGCCATTGTCGGCGGCGGGGCACCCCGCCTCTGGACCCTGCCCTGGGTCGAGACCTGGCGGCACGAAGACACCCCCAGCGTCCCCACGGCCCGCGAATACCAACGCTTCACCACCGACATAGCTGCACTCGTAGCTGACACCAGCTCCACCAAATGAAAGGTCTCACCATGAACTTCCACGCCGTATTCGACGGAAGCGTTATCCCGAACCCGACGCCCACCGTTCCCGAACAAGCCAAGGGATTGCTGACCGTCCTGAACTGGGCCTCCGGCATCGGCCTGGTCCTCGGCGTACTCGGCGTGATCATCGTCGGCATCGGCATGGTCATCCAGCTCCGCCGCGGCGAAGGCGGGGAATCCATAGGCAAGCTCGGCTGGGTCCTGGCCGGTTGCATCATCATCACCGGCGCCTCCGGCATCGTCCGCGCCTTCGTCTAACCCGCACCTACCGGAGAGGTTCATCATGAGCGAATCCACCCACAGCAGTACCGAACGCAGCCCGTTCACCAAGCCCGGATTCATCATCTCGGCCGCCCTGGTCGTTGCAATGCTCGCCGCTGTCGTCGTGATCTTCTTCCTCCCCAAGACAGACAGCACCGCCCAGCCCGGACCGGCCTCATCGGCGCCCAACACCTCCTCGGGGCCGTCCACGGCAACCGATGAGGCGGGGGGAAGCATTTGCGGGCTACCCTCAAGCTCAGACACTGCTCTGGGCGCCGCGCCGAAAACCAAATGGGAACTAGTCGGCAAGATGGCAGCACCCACTGACCCCAAGACATTCGGGCCAGGACGCACGGACGAAAACGGCTTCAGGTCCTGCTTTGCTCACTCACCAACCGGCGCCGTCTATGCTGCCGTCAACCTTGTCGCACTTGGCTCGTCTAAATCACAGCAAACGAATATTGAGCTGGCAGACAAGCTCATCGTCCCCGGTGTCGGGCGCGATGCAGCTAAACAGCAAGCGTCGACGCTGGATCCCACCTCCGGCTCAACAGACACCGTGCAGGTGCGGGGCTTCATGCTGAAGTCGTACTCGCCCGCTGACGCCAACGTTGATCTGGCATTTCAAACCTCCGGCGGGAAACTCTTTCACGCCGTTCTTCCGCTCCAGTGGCTTGATGGGGACTGGAAAGTCAAGGTTTCCGATGCCGGACAGCTCATCAATGATGTTGCCCCGCTCAGCGACATGAGCGGCTTTATTGCATGGGCCGGTGTCTGACATGGCCGATTGCGCTCCGCTGGATCTCATCTGCAAGGGCGGCGACGCGGTTTCCGGGATGCTCAACGACGCCATGACCAACATGGCGAAAGCCATCTTGGAGGGCATGAGTCAAATGGTGACGACGCTCTCCACTTTCTGGGTGAGCATGCCGACGGCCAACCTCGCATCACAGGACGGGCTCACCGCGAGTCCTGTGGTGGGGTTCGTTAATTCTGAACTGGGCTACTGGACGCTGTCTTTGGCAGTGCTGTCGGTAATCCTGGGGGGAACCCGGATGATCTGGGAACAGCGCGGGGCGCCGCTGAAGGACCTGCTTCGGTCCTTGCTGACCCTGGCTCTGGTCTCCGGGCTCGGGCTGGCGGTCATTTCTATTCTGGTGATTGCTGCCGATGCGTTCTCGGCCTCGATCATTGACCGGGCAACGGACGGCAAGGGCTTCGCCCACGCGATGGCCATCCTGGTCATGACAAACCAAACCGGCGTTGGGGTCTTCATCCTGATCATTCTGGGTCTGGTGGGTCTACTTGCGTCGCTGGTCCAGATCGTCCTCATGATCGTCCGCGGCGGCATGCTCGTCATCTTGGCCGGCATCCTTCCTACTACCGCGGCGTTCACCAACACAGAGATCGGCCGCCAGTGGTTCCAGAAAGCCATCGGCTGGACCATCGCCTTCATTCTCTACAAGCCCGCCGCGGCCATCGTCTACGCAGTGGCCTTCAAACTCATGGGGTCCTCGGGGGGCAACGCCCTACTGGGGTCCGTTACCGGCTTCGCCCTCATGATCGTGGCCCTGCTGGCGCTGCCGGCACTGATGCGCTTTGTCACCCCGATTGTTGGAGCTGTCGCTTCCGGTTCCGGAGGGGCAGCCGGAGCAGCCGTGGGGGCCATCGCCACCGGCGCTGTCTCGATGGGACGTTCCGGCAGCGGACGCGGCAACGCATCCCCCACACCGGCCAGTCAGGGTGGCCAGAGCGCCAGCGCACCGGGCAGCAAGGGCACCAGCGGCAGTAACGGCGGCAACGGCAAACCCACCCCGGGCTCAACCGGCCCCGGAGGAGCACCCGGCAAGGGCACCACCGGAAGCACAGCTACTGCGGGGGCAGGCACCCCCACCTCAGCAGCAGGACTCGGCGCAGGGGGTGTCGCATCCGGGGCGACAAAAGCCGCCGGCCCGGCCGGTATAGCCGTCGCCGCAGGCGCACAAGCAGCGTCCAAGGTCTCTCAGGCCGCACAACAAACCGCGCAGGATTCAACCGGGGAGGGCCCCAGTGGCAGCAATTAATACCGAATACAAGGAACCGTCCTACGGCAACTGGCGGGTGCCGCGCTCCGCAGGGCTGGGAAGTCTGGGCGCGATCGGCACCGGCATCGTCATGATCGGCCTGCTGGCAGGCATCATCACCTTCGCCATCTGGGGACTGCTGCCGGGCCTGAGCGTCCTTGCGGTCGCCGGCCTGCTCGTGCTGCTTCTGACCGTCAAAGACAAACACGGACAGTCCATCGTGGACCGGTTCGCTACGCGGATGAATTTTCGTCTAGCCCGTTCCGGCGGGACCAACCTCTACCGTTCAGGCCCGCTCGGAGTGACCGAGTGGGGCATATTCCAGCTCCCCGGACTGGCTGCCAAGTCCCGGCTGTACGAGTTCAACGACTCCTACAACCGCCCGTTCGCCATGCTTCACGTCCCCACCACGAGCCACTTCACCGTGGTCTTCTCCACCGAACCTGACGGCGCTTCCCTGGTGGATCCGGAACAGGTCGATGCATGGGTCGCGAACTGGGGCGGCTGGATCGCCGGACTCGGTGATGAAGCCGGGCTGGAGGCCGCGGCCGTCACCGTTGAGACCGCACCGGACTCCGGGTACCGACTGCGCAACGAAGTTGAAATGAACATCCACCCCGACGCCCCAGAGGCCGCGAAGGCAATCCTCCGCGAGGTTGTTCGCACCTACCCCGAAGGTTCGGCCACGGTTCGGGCATGGGTGTCCCTAACGTTCACCGCAGCGCTCCGGTCCGGATCAAGGAAGCGCGAACCCGAAGACGTCGCCCGGGATCTAGCATCCCGCATCCCCGGGCTCGGTGCCCGGCTGCAGTCCACTGGGGCTGGCATCGCACGTCCCATGTCCGCGCAGGAACTTTGCGAGGTCGTCCGCATCGCCTATGACCCTCCTGCGGCGTTGATCATTGACGAAGCCCATGCCGCCGGATCCCCGGTTGCCCTCACCTGGGGCGAAGTCGGCCCCTCTGCCACACAGGCGAGTTGGGATGATTACCGGCACGACGGCGCTTTCTCTGCGTCCTGGACCATGACGGGTGCCCCTCGTGGTTCCGTAAATTCCTCGGTTCTCTCCCGATTGCTGGCACCGCACGGGGACATTGACCGCAAACGCGTGTCCCTGCTCTACCGTCCTATGGATTCGGCCCGGGCTGCGGCCGTGGTCGAGCGGGACCAGAACAACGCCAACGTCCGCATCACCTCCGGGAACCGTCCTTCTGCTCGCGCCCTCGTGGATGCCCGCTCAGCCGCGCAAACCGCGCAGGAAGAAGCCCAAGGTGCCGGCCTGGTGAACTTCGGCATGGTTGTCACCGCCACCGTCACCGACCCTGCCCGTCTCCCCGATGCGGTGGCCGCTGTGGAACAGACCTCCGGGACCGCCCGGGTGCTGCTACGCCGCGCCTACGGCTCCCAGGACACTGCGTTTGCTGCGTCTTTGCCGCTCGGGCTCGTCCTCCCCAAGCACATCCTGCTGCCCACCGAGATCAGAGAGGCCCTGTGATGCAGAAGCTCTTTCCCAGGAAGAGGAAGAACCCGCTCCTTGAGGGTGTGGAATCCGAAGCCCTCAGCCGCCGCGCATCCAAGGGCCGGCCCGCCCGGGTGCGCGTCCCCGGTTCCCGGGGATGGGCCGGGCGCGGAGGAGGATCTGCGGCCCTGGTTCCGGCGGTACGTGAGTATCGCGGGACCACGGTTCAGGTCTGCGGCCTGTGGCCGTTTTCCTCAGGCACGTCCTCTCCCATGGTTGGCGTTCCGCTGGGCCGGCACGAGGAAACCCAAGCCACAGTCTGTTGCGACCCGATCAGCTGGTTCCAGCGCGCCCACCTGATTTCCAACCCGTCCGCCTTCATCCTCGGCAAACCGGGTCTGGGCAAGTCCACGCTCGTACGCCGCATGATGCTGGGGCTCTCCGGCCAGGGGGTCCACCCGCTGGTGCTTGGAGATCTGAAGGGCGAGCACGTGGACGCCGTCCGGGCCATCGGGGGCCAAGTCATCGAGCTCGGACGCGGCCGGGGATACCTGAACATCCTCGACCCGGGACAGGCTATTGAGGTCGCCCAGCTCCTCGAGGAGCGTGGCCACCACGAAGCCGCCGTCCGTGTGCGTGCCGATGCCCACGGCCGCCGCCTGAACATGGTCGTCTCCCTGATCACGATCAGCCGGAACAACCCGCCCACGGATCAGGAACAAACCATCCTCGACCGGGCCCTGCGCGTCCTCGATGACCGGTTCGACGGCGTTCCGGTCCTGAAGGACCTGCTGGACGTCATCACTGCTGCGCCGGACGAACTGCGCCAGGTAGCCTTGGACCGCGGAAACATGACGATCTACCTGCAGGAAACCCGGGCGCTGGAGGCAACGCTGCTGGGGCTGACCGGCGGCGGAAAGCTCGGAGAAATCTTCTCCCGCCAGACCACCAACCCCATGAGCCGTGACCGGGCCGTGGTCTTCGACGTCTCCAGCATTGATGAGACTGAAACGGACCTGCAAGCCGCTGTGCTGCTGGCTTGCTGGTCTTACGGGTTCGGCACGGTCAACGTCGCCAACGCCCTGGCCGACGCCGGGCTGGAGCCACGGCGAAACTACTTTGTCGTCCTGGACGAGCTGTGGCGGGCGCTGCGCGCCGGTAAAGGCATGGTCGATCGGGTGGACGCCCTGACCCGCCTCAACCGCTCCGTGGGCGTCGGGCAGGTCATGATCTCCCACACCATGTCCGACCTGCTCGCGCTGCCAGCAGAAGAAGACCGGATGAAGGCCCGCGGCTTCGTCGAACGCTCCGGCATGGTCATCTGCGGTGGACTCCCCGCCTCCGAAATGCCGCTCCTGACTGCGGCAATTCCGCTCTCGCGGCAGGAACAGCAGAAGCTCATCTCCTGGCAGGACCCGCCCGCCTGGGACTCGCGCGGCGGCGACGTCGAACCCCCGGGCCGCGGAAAGTTCCTGATCAAGGTCGGCGGCCGCCCCGGTATCCCCGTCCAGATCGGCCTCACCTCCATCGAGGCGTCCCTGAACGACACCAACAAGCGTTGGCATGCCAAAGTTGAGAAGTTCGAGTGAATTTTGACGCTTTTGGCGGGAACTTGAGTATGGCCGATGATTCCACCGGGCATCGGTGCTCAGGTTGGGGGAACCTGTACGTCTTTACGGGTGAGGTCGGGATGCTCGACAGCGCTGAGGTAGCGCGTGGCGCCTTCGACGCTGAGCCCGAACAGGTCGCAGATGCGGCGGATGTCGCCGCCGGTCGCATGGATCTCGTGCAGGATGCGGTCCTCCCGCAACGCTTGGGGCCGCAGCGTCAGACCGGCCCAGGGGAACTGCGTGCTCGTGGGGAGGAGCCTGGGCGCCGTCCGCCGGTTGACGAGCAGGTGTGTGTTGGCGGTGTTTGGCCACGTTCGGTTGCGGTGGTCGAGCCAGGCTGCCAGACGTGTGCGTACGGGCGCGGCGAGCGGGATCTCGCGGTCGCCGAGCCTCAGTTGTCCGTCGCTGATGTCGGTGAGCCGCAGCTCGCTGATCTGTTTCCCGGTCAGGGCGTGGAACGCTACCAAGGCGACCGCGAGGGCAACCGCTGGGTTCGGGGAGTTCAGTTCCTCGCGGATCACGGCGGTGTCGAGGGCAAGAGGGATGGTGCTGCCCTTAGGGGACGCCTTCATCCCGCGGGTCGGATTGGCAAAGATGAGCCGTCGGCCTTTGAGGGTCGTGAAGAGAGATTTGAGTCCGTTCCCGGCGATGTGGCGGCGGGTCCTGGTTTCGTCCAGCGCGGCTGTGATGTCGGCGCGGGTGATCTCGGCGAACGACTGGAAGCCGGCCTCGGCCCAGGCGTGGATCATGGGTTCGATGCCCAGGATGTGCACCCTGATGGTCTTAGGATCGCGCGGGATCTGCCGTGGCGCCTGGCGGGAGCCGTTGGTGAGGACTTGCAACCACACCTCGAGCTGGTCCTTCATGACCGACGGCAGGGTGTTGGTCTTGGCAGCGAAGTAGCGTTCGATCTGGGTCGGCCGGTCCTCGATGAGCAGGCCGGCCGCGGCCAGTACGTCGATTGTGGAGAGGACGTTGCCCGAGTATTGGCGCAGGTGGAGGACGTCGGTGGCGCGGATCTTCGCTGTTGGGTCGGGCCGCAAGCCCTGCAGCAACCGCAGGGACCGGGTCACGTCGTTGCGTTGCCGCTTGCTCCAGCCGGCCCTCCGGGCGTGTTCACGGACGATGGCGGCGCAGTAGCGGGTCAGATCATTGTCTTCGAGGTGGGCACGCGCTCTGACGGCTTTCGGCTTGGACGCAATATCGAACAAGGCCATCTGCCCGCCCAGCGCGGCGGGGGCCCCGCTGCCGGGCAGGCTGTTCTTGTCCCGCCGCTTCCATGGGGCGCGTTGGTCCGGGCTCAGCGGTGGTGCTCCCCGACGTGCGAACGTCATGTTGGCGAAGAAGAGTTGGTGACCGTCCTTCGTCGCGTTGACGAGGTCCAGGCCGCGTCCTGGTTCTTGGAGCATTCGGGCCTGTTCCAGGCACAGCCGGCAGGTTCGCCGCTCTCCGATACGGGTGAAGCGCCCGCAATAGTCGCAGATTCCTTCCGGGTTGTGGGAGCGCCACCATCGACACTGCCAACAGGTCCAGTTGTAGCGGCGGTAGACACCCCAGGCGAAGCAGTCTTTGCAGGAGCCTGGGTGTTGTGGGCTGCCGGGATGGCAGCTGGCGCACATGCCTTGGCTGAAGTAGCCCGTTCTGGTGCCGCATTTGGAGCATGGTGGTGGGATGAACGGGCCGCCGGGAAGGCAGTCATAGCAGTAGTCCACCCGGGGGTGGACCCATGCGACACGGTTGATTTGGCAGTGGGGGCACATCGATGGCGGCCGCAGCGGCGCCATCGGGCCCGGGGCCGGACTCACGGCAGCCTTGCCTATAGGGGCGGCTCGGATCGCGGCTTGCCGAATCTCGGCGTTACGATCGGCGATATCCCGCCTTTGCCGGCGTCGTGGCCTTGGTTATCGCCGTTGACGGTCTCGGTCGCGCGTGGGCGGCGCGCCGCGACCTTGTCCGGCTCTGGGCTCATCAGGTCTGTCGGTGAGCACTTCAACACTGAGCAGAGCACGTCGAGTTCTTCGAGTCTCATCGTTGCTGGTGTTCCGGCCCACCACGAGGACATCTTTCCTGCGCTGATCTCCAGCCCTGCATCGGCGAGCATCCGGCGCATTTGCGCTGACTTCCAGATCCCGCGTTCGGCGGCTCTGATCCGCAGGTTCCACTGCACGGCCTCATCCTTCCTTTTGTGTGATTGCGAAGCGGGACGCGACCCGCTCATTGGCGTTCTTCCATGCCTGCTCGACGTATTCGCTGCGGACGTGGATGTAACCCGAGGTAGTAGCGAGCCACTGATGCCCCAGCAACTCCTGAAGGGCCTTGATGTCCATCCCGGCCCCATAAAGCGAGGAGGCGCAGTAATGCCTCAGCACGTGGGGAGTCATTCGGCCCGACCATGCCGGCAGAAAATGATCGACCTGCAATCCCAGGCTGCGCCGCAGCGCGTTGCCACCGACCCGGCCGCATCGTCCCAGCTCGCGGTCGAACCGCTCCGAGGGGAGCAGGGGCGCGTCGGGGTCAGCCCAGTCCTCGCCGTACTGGTGTCGGACCTCGCCCAGCCACCAGTCGATCAGCTCTGCCGCGCCGTTGATCGCGGGCACCAGACGCGGCTTTGGGCCACGGCCGTGTGCTCCCTTGCCGAACCGGACATGGAGTTTGCCGAACCCGCCCAGGTCCGGTCGCCAATCACGGATGTCGAGCATCACCGTCTCGTTGATCCGCAGCCCCAGTCGGCGCCACAGCGAGGCAGCGAAGTAGTCGCGCGCTGCCGGCAGATACTTGCGGGCCTGCGGAATGGTGTGGCGCCAACACGTAAAGAACGCCTCGATCTCCGCGTCCGACGGCGGCACCCGGACCTTGCCAAGCGATGCCCCGGACTGGCGGTTGAACTCATCGATGGGCTGCTCGACGAGCACCCCGGCCAACCGATGGATCCGGCCCTGGTAACGGCTGATCATGAACCCATAAAACAGCGCCAGCGTCCCTGCCTTGCCGGCCCTGGTGCTCACGCTGCGTCCCAGCCGCCTCTGTTCGGCCAGAAACCGGTCGGCATCCTGGCAAGTCGCCGTCCACACGGGGCCGGTAATCGACCGGGCAAATTCGATGATCGTGGCGCGGGTGCTGCGGATATGCGAGTCGCTCAGACCAGTCGCCGCCATTGCCAGCGCGTATTGGTCAACGATCTCCTGCTCAAAGTCCTCGGCCGCCTGCACACTCCAGAACTCCGGATCCATGGCGCCACCACCGGGCAACGCCACCAGTGCCATCAGCTACCAACTTCAGAAGGAGCGATCATGCGTCGACATTACGCCCGATCCGTCACTCTCGTCGATGGTTCGTCGGTTCGGGCCCGCAGGGGCTCCGAGCCGACGTCACCTGCTCAAACGCCAATTACCGCCGCAGAACCCTCAAAGGAACCTAAGCGAATAGAGATACCGGCCGAATCGCTGCTGGAAGCCACTGCTCCGGTCCAGGAAGAAGGTGCAGCATGAGCGCTCCGAACCGTAAAGGCACCGGGATCGGCGACGGCCTCGGTATCTGGCTGGCCATCGGCGCAGCTGCCATCTTTGGGGGCGGGGCCTGGGTCTCGGCTCAGCTCGGATCCTGGATGGCCGGCCTCGCCGCGCCTCCGGCCCACCCGATTGATCTGGTGGCCGGATTGGTCAAAGGCCGGGTGCCCTGGCCGGTTCAGTCCACCATCGTCGCGTGCGTGCTCCTGGGAACACTGGTTGCCCTGGCAATCACGGTGCTGGTGTTCCGCTCCCGGACAGCTCACAAGCGAACCCGCGTGGACAAGGCCGCCGTCCACATGGGCCGCGGCAAAGCCCTCGATCACCTCACCACCAAGGGCGCCACAGCCACCGCTGTGCGCCTCGGCGTTGAGAACTCCACAGGGGTGCGGCTTGGCCGCAGTGTCGCCGGAAAGCGCCCACTGTGGGCATCCTGGGAAGACATGCTGATCCTCATCGCTGGCCCGCGCACGATGAAGACCACCTCCTACGCCGTCCCGGCTATCCTCGACGCGCCCGGTGCCGTGATCGCGACCTCGAACAAGCGCGACATCGTGGACGTAACTCGCCCGGTTCGGGCAGAGGCAGGCGCCGTGTGGGTCTTTGACCCGCAGTCCGTCGCGGAAGAGGAACCGACCTGGTGGTGGAACCCGCTCTCCTACGTCAAGAACGAGGCGACCGCCGGGAACATGGCACAGCATTTCGCCAACGGCTCCCGGGAACCCGGTACCAAACCGGATGCCTACTTCGACCCGGCAGGGCAGAACCTCCTCAAGGCCTTCCTGCTCGCCGCCTCCCTGGCCTCAGCTCCGGTCACGCAGGTTTACACCTGGCTGACCCGCCCGCATGACGAGAGGCCCGCAGAACTGCTGCGGGCCGCCGGCTATGACCTGCTCGCGGACATGGTGACGGGCCACATCCGTGAACCGGAAAAGCAGCGGGCCGGCGTCTACGGCACTGCGCGGCAAATGGTTTCCTGCCTGACCGACCGCGAGGTCAGCCGATGGGTCACCCCGGCACGGGACACAACGGTCGACACGGACCCGCGGCCGCAGTTCGTCCCCGAAGACTTCGTGCGCGGCAAGGGCACGCTCTACAGCCTCTCCCGTGAAGGCGTCGGCACCGCCGGCCCGCTCGTGACCGCGCTGACCGTCGCCGTCGTGGAAGCGGCCGAAAAGTACGCAACCTCCCAGCCGGGCGGCCGGCTCGCCACCCCGCTGCTGGGGATCCTCGATGAGGCTGCGAACGTCTGCCGCTGGAAGGCGTTGCCGGACCAGTACAGCCACTACGGCTCCCGCGGGATCATCCTGATGACCATCCTGCAGTCCTGGTCCCAGGGTGTGGAGGTCTGGTCCTTGGAAGGGATGCGGAAGCTTTGGTCCGCGTCGAACGTGAAGATCTACGGCGGCGGCGTCTCCGAGGTCGGCTACCTCGATGAACTCTCCCGCTTGATCGGCCAGTACAGCTACATCAATGTCTCCCGCAGCCACAGCAGGGCCGGCTCATCGTCCTCACGGCAGGAAAACAAGGACGAGATTCTGTCCGTGGCGGACCTGACGGCGCTGCCGAGGTTCCGTGCCATCCTGCTCGCCTCCGGGGCGCCTGCGACCATGATCGAAACCATCCCCTGGATGAACGGACCCCACGCTCAGAAGGTCAAAGACTCCCTCGCAGCCAAGGAAACAACTGAGCGTGCCCCTGAGGCCGTTGCCGCGCACAATCCTTGGACGGACGGTGACCGCGCGTGAGTGGCGAGTTCGGGGATGCCTTTGGCGACGAAGAAAAACCCCCGCCCGCACGAGGCGGAGGCAGGTACGAGCAGACGGAACCCGAACCGGAGCTGGTTTACTCCAACGCTGTCGAATTCTTCGCCGACCTCCTGGCCCAGTCCTACGTGCGGGAAGTCAACGAAGGCGCCGCATTCGCATGGTGCCCCGAATGGTACAAACACCCCGAGGCCCTGATCAGGATGGAAGCGATGTGGCGGGCATGGGAACACCTTCGCCTCGAACCAGCGCTCGGGGTCAGTACCTGGTGGCTCAACCACGCAGACCCCCACATGCGCGTCCTCTTGGACAAAGAAGGCCCGTTCAAAAAATGCGCCTACGACGGCCACAAATCTCCACGCACCCCCGGGCTCGCAGCGCTCCCGCACATCGAACCCGAGGCTGGAATTTTCGGCTAGTGACCATCGGCGGCACGCCACGCAGACCAGACCAGGAAGCTCTTTAGGATGGAACCCATGACTCCGCCGCGCGATCTTGTCCTTCCCACCGGTTACACCGATCTACTCAGTGATCTCAAGACCCGGGTCAGTTCAGCTCGCAGTACAGCCCTTCGGACCGTCAACACCCAGCTGATCGAGCTGTACTGGTCCATCGGCCGCACCATCCTGGAGCGGCAGGAATCCGAGAGCTGGGGGAGTGGTGTCATTGGCCGGCTGGCAGATGACCTCCGGTCTGAGTTCCCGGACATGAAAGGCCTCTCCCGGTCCAACCTGTTTTACATGCGCGGATTCGCCGCTGCCTGGACCGACCCAATTGTCCAACAGCCTGTTGGACAATTGCCGTGGGGCCACATAACTGTGCTCTTGGACAAGCTGGAAACCCACGACCACCGCCTCTGGTATGCCGCGACTGCCGTCGAGCACGGCTGGTCTCGGAACGTGCTCATGAACATGATCATGAACAAGACCCTCGAACGCACCGGAGCCGCACCATCGAACTTTGCGCAACAGCTTGTTGCGCCACATTCCGAGTTGGCGCAGCAGGTCGCTAAAGACCCCTACAACTTCGAATTCCTCGGCTTGTCCGGTGAAGTGGCCGAACGGGACCTCGAAAACGCTCTGACCAGCAGAATCACCGAAACCCTCCGCGAGCTCGGCCCCGGGTTCGCCTTCGTCGGCCGCCAAGTCCACTTCGACGTCGACGGCGACGACTTCTACGTCGACCTGCTCTTCTTCCACATCGAACAATCCCGCTACGTCGTCATCGAGCTCAAGACCGGCAAGTTCCAGCCGGAATATGCCGGAAAACTCAACTTCTACGTCGCCCTCGTCGACGATGTCCTCCGCCGGGATCACCACAACGAGACCATCGGGATCCTGATCTGTGGCAGCAAAAATGACCGCAGCGTCCGGTACAGCCTGGGGCGTTCCACCTCGCCTATGGCCGTCGCCGCCTACACCTATGACAAGCTTCCGCCCGCGGAGCAGCAGGCACTTCCGGACGAAGGGCACCTTGTCGCAGCGCTGGAATGGGCGGAACCCGACACCGAAAGCCCAACCACCTGAGGAGCGCCTGTTCGGATTCACTCCAGGTTGTCCTGAGGCGACCAAACAGCACCCTGACAAGGCTCTCGAGCGTGAGAATCGTTGGCCTGCCCGAGGACCGTGTGGAGACCAGCTGAGGAGCGGGGGAGAGCCGCCGCGCATGCCCCCCGGTAGGGTGCTGGTCATGGAGAAAATGGAAGCGCTGGCCCAGGACATCAAAGACGGGGCCGCGGCGCGCGGCTTGAAGATCCTCGCGGCCGCGATCCCCGGGGATCCCGACGTGTTCTTCAGCCACCCCGACACGGGACTGGAAGACGTCCTGGACGTTGCTGTGCACGTCTCCGCGCCGTTCCTGATTCTCACCATCTCAACCCTCGACCCTCGCCGGCTCACAGAGCGGCCCGGCTTCCTGGGGGAGACCACTCACGCTGGGACGCCGCCGGAGGATCTCCGCCGCCGCTGGCAGGAACGGGCCGGGGAGATTGACTGCATCTTCCTGGAATGGATCGCCGGCGGCACCCGGTACATCTTCACAGCCTCCTCGGAGTGGTCCGATGAGCTGGAATCAGCCCGGGCCGCTTGGTTCGAGGAACTCGACGATGAGGAGTCGGACGCGACCGGAGCCCATTGGGCGCGCGTCGCCGAACTGGCCGGAAAGCTGGAAGCAGACCCCGACTACCGGGCCGGCACCACGCATACACGGCGGGCTATCGGGCAGGCGTTCCTCGAACCCCTCCTTCAATCGGCCCCGGGCGAGAAGACGGCCTCCCACCAGGCCTTGGATGCAGCCGGCAAGCTCGTCCGAACCAACGCCCAGGCCACGTACAGCCGGCTCCTGGGCGACATGGACGCTTTGACCGCCGAACTCCGAGACACCGCGGCATGGAAGGCTGCCCGCAAGCAGTACCAGCTAAGGGCTGCCGCCAGTGACTTCCTCCAGGAACGCTCCGGCGGCTACGCACCGCCGACGAAAACCGTCGAAGCCCTCGTGAACTCCGCGGTGAAATAACAACCTTTCGCCGGTGGGAGGGGCCTGCCGGGTTATCAACCTCTTTTACTGGTAACCGTCCGTATTCGATCTGGAACTATTCGGCGGCTTCCAAACGGGAGTCTGCAGAGAGGCGGACGCGTCAGTACAGGCACGTGGCTTCCGGAGCGCGGCCGGCTTCTACGCTTTTCGGGTCTCTGGCAGACTTTGGTGCATGGCTAATGACTGGGAGGCGCGGGTTAAGAGCTTTTGGGCCGATGCCGATGACGCCGACGATGCTGCGATGCTGACGGCGATGGGGGCTCTGGTCGGTGAGCGGCCGGCCGACGATGCTGCGGCGGTCTATGAGTGGGCTTCGGTGCAGGATTACCTTGGACGTGAGTCGGCTGCCATCCCGCTGTATCGACGGGCACTGGACCTCGGGCTCGACGACCCCCGGCGACCCCAGGCTCTCGTCCAGCTGGCCAGCTCTCTTCGAAACGTCGGGGAGGCCGGCGAAGCGATTGGAATACTGGAACAGATGCGTGCCAGTGACATCGTGGGGGACGCGCCCCAGGCCTTTCTGGCACTTGCCCTGTTTGATGCGGGCCGGCCGGGAGACGCCCTCCGGGTCGCTCTGAGCGCTCTCGCAAAGACCCTTCCCGTGTATGAGGGAGCCGTGAAACACTATGCCGGTGAGCTCCCGTCCGGCCATGAGTCCGCCGGCTAATGGGCTTTCGCTGGATACCTTGACCATGGTTCGGCGGCTGCTGCGGCATGCCTTTGGGTGACCTGATAGCTGTAGCCGAGCATTTCGGCAACGAGCGGGGCGGGAACTTCGGTGACGAGCGCGCGGAGGGATGCGTTGCGTGCGCCGAGGAGGTTGATGCCGAGCTCTCTGAGCCGCTCCATGAGGGTGTTGGGGTGGATGTGTTGCCCTGGCCGGTAGCCCGGGAACAGCCATTCGCTGCCCGAACTGCTGCCGGTGCGCATGTTCGGGCGTGAGGCCAGGTGTTGATTGAGCAGCGATGCGAAGGGCTCCGGGACTGGTGCAGGGTCGCCTTTGCCCAGGGACAGGCGCAGGCCGTCGGGCGTGAGGATCACGTCGTCGCTTCTCATCGCGGCGATCTTCACCACTGGCTGGGCGTAGAGCAGGAGGAACGTTGCCGCGACCCGGTAGGGCAGAGTGTCGACGTCGTCGGTGAGGCAGGCTTTGAGCATGGCGAGCCGCCGGTCCTGACCCAATACCGGCACGGTCTTGGCCTGCCGGAATCCGATGGTGATGTTGGTGCAGGTCCGGTTCTTGACCGCCCAGACGAAGAAGGTTCTGATGGCGTGTCTGGTGGTGGGGCCGTCGGCCAGCCAGGTGTCGACGTCGGCCTGGACGCAGGAGTCGACGGTCCGTCCGTGGGTGAGTTTGAGCCAGGTGAGGAACTTGATGGTTTCGGTGATTTCCTGCTTCGCGCTGTGGACGGGGCCGCGGGTGGGTTTCCCGTATGTAGACAGGCTCCTGATGCGTCGCAGGTGGTGCCACCGGGCGAAAGACTCGACGGGCCGTCGGATGTCGGCGTCGTCAACGTCCCCCAGCTTGCTGGAGAGCCACCGTTGAAAGAGAGCGAGGTAGTGGTCCCGGTCCGGGAGTAGCTTGTGGTGGGTGAGCAGGCTGCGCATGTGTTCCACCCGCAGGCTTTTCGGCTCCTGATCCAGTGCCTCGTGGCTGAGCGGGATCTCGCCGGTGGCAAGCCGTTGGAGCAGGTCGTGGACACCGGTTTTACGGAGCCACGTGAGGATGCTTTCGGGGCGCTGGGCTCCGCAGAGCGCGCCAAGCAGTATCGTCGCCGTCGCTTCCGATCCCCGGGCATCGTCGACGCGCAACAGGACGGTGAGGTCGTCCCGAAGTGAACAGCGGGCGCACGTGTTCTGGCGGTAGTGCTCGGTTTCCGTGCCGCAGCGTGAGCAGTGGTAGTCCTGGGTGATACCTGCGCAATCGACACAGACCGGTTGATCGCCGTGGGCAGCAGACCGCCCGGGAAGCATGCGCTCTGTTCGGCAGCCGGGGCAGGGCCCGTGCGTACGCATGGCGACAGTGAAGCAGGTCCCGCAGACCCTGCCTTCAGGCCAGCTGGCGCGGTGCCTGCCGGCTGTCCGTGAGCATCTGTCGCAGGTGAAGTTCCCTGTCGTGCGGGGCCGGCCCCGCCTGATGGGCCGCGGGGTGATCTCAGCCGTCATCGCGGATCACGCGGGCGCGTTTGGGACGGATGGTCTTGTTCAGCTCCACGACGTTCGCGTCGGAGGCGGCCTTGCGGACTTTCGCGTCCGCGGCCGTGACGGTGATCAGGTCCTCGGGTCCGCAGCCGAAGATGTCGCAGAGGGCGGCGACCATCATCAGCGAGACGCGTTCCGGGCGCTGGGTGACCAGGCGGTAGACCTGTGAGGCCGACAGTTCGATCCCGCGTTCCTTCAGGAGGGGGCTGAGGTCGGTGCTGTTGTGCAGTCCCCGGGCCGCCATCAGTTCCGGAAGCCGCCAGCGGTAGTCGATCTGTCGTTTCATGAGGTTCAGTCTCCCATTCCGGCCAGCGCGTCCCGGACGGTGGAGTCCAGGGCCCGGCGCAGCGTTTTGACCCTGTAGTCGCTGGAGACCGAGGTGTAGAGGGCGGTGGTCGAGGCGTGCTCGTGGCCGGCCTGGTGCTGGACGAACAGGGGATCCATGCCGGCCTCGATCAGATGCGTGATGTAGGAACGGCGCAGCGAGTGGATGTCCAGGCCGGGGGAGAGGCCCAGATCCTCGCGGTAGCGGTTGAACCGACGGTTCAACGCAGTTTCGGACACGAGCGTGCCGCGTTCGGACGGAAAGAGATCCAGGCCGTCCGTCATGTGTCCGTGGCCGCGTTCCAGCCAGTCGGCGACGATTTCGCCCGACCAGTCAAACACCGTCAGGACACTCCGGCGCTTCGGGGGAGAACCCTTCATGGCCTTCCCGTACCGGACCTGCAGGACCCCGTACTTGCCGAACTCCCGGGCGTGCGGGTTCCGAGAAAAATCGACGGTCTGCAGGTGCCGGACCTCGTTGCGGCGCAGCCCCCAGCAATAGGCCACCTTGAAAAGGACCGCGTCACGATAGGCCGGCAACCAGCCTTTGCGTCCCAGCGACGCGATCCGGTCGACTTCATCGTCGGCGCGGTCAAAGAAGGCCTGCAGCTCGCGGCGGGTGAACGGGCGCCGGCCCGGGGACGATTCAGTGGCCTGGGCGTGGACGGCGGTGTTCCAGTCGAAGCAGACCTGCGAGGGATGCGCCCCGAAATACTGTTCGCAGATCCTGTCCCAGCCGTAGTCAGGGGAAGCCACGTAGGAGCAGAAAGCGCGCAGGGCTGCCTGATAGGACCGGATCGTGGACTGGGCGGCGTGCTTCTCGCTGCGCAGGTCTCCGAAGAACTCATCGACGTGGGCCGGTGTCCACTGCCAGGGGTATTCGTTGGTGGATTCCTGGAACCGCATGACCAGCCGTTCCCGGGACTCGATGGTACCCAGGGCGAGGTTCCGGCTCAGCTGCTGGTTCCGCCATCCGGTGAGCATCTGGGCGAACACCTGATCCTCGGGATGCAGGAACCGCACAGCGCCGAACTCCAGCACCCGGCCGGCAGAATCAACCGCCACAACAATCCTCCCTGACATTGCATTGGATGCATGAATCATGCAATTAATGCAGGATCGTTGCAAATCCGCGGGTAAAAGGCTCATGTTCGACGGAAATAGGTGCCCGGATGGCCGCCCGGATGTCTCCCGCAGGATGCCTCGTGCCACCCAGCGTCGGAGCATTGATGCAGGTCAGGACCAAGAGCTGCTTGTCGGAAGGGTCCGTTGCGACGGCAGAGTGCCTGGTGCCGACGATATTGCATCAGATGCAATAATCACGGTTCAGGTTGACGTAACGTCGATTATCGGCGTTTAAGTGGGACCAGTAGAAGTAGATGAGAAAACTGGTCTCTCTGTGCTTTTAGCCGTTTTTGCAGGTCAGGCTGATGTGGCGATGCCTCGACGTCGATCGGCATGAAAGGGTCGATCCGCGCGCTGCTGCGGCACAACAACGTAATCTCTCATTAAATGAGAGATTTTTGCGTACAGTTTGATCAGTGAGCATCGAACCTGGGCGGATTCCGGCCTTTCTGACCAACGTGAATGTCGGGCTGCTGCGTGCCGAGGATCGTGTTTTCGAGGCGATGTTGGCTGGTTGGCGTGCGCAGATGCTGGCGCGTGGCCTGTCGACGTCGTACATCAAAAGCTCGTGCGGGACAGTCCAGCGGTTCCAGGAGCACGCCAATGAGTATCCGTGGACGTGGACGGCCCATCATGTGGACGAGTTCCTGGCGGACCGGCGCAGCTCAGAGAAGGGTCTGGCGCTGTCGACGTTGAGGGCTAATTCCGGGGCTATCAGGGCGTTTTGCTCCTACCTGACGGACGGGCGTTACGGCTGGGCGTCGTTCTGCGAACGGGTCTTTTCGGACATTCCGGTGCAGGTGGTCTTCGAGTGGAACTCGCCCCGGCATACGACCGATGATGCCGTGCCGGCGCGGCGTCGGGCCTTCACTCGGACCGAACTGCAGACCTTCTTCGACGCCGCCGACGACCTGGTCGACGCCGAGTTCGCCAAGGGTTCAAAACGTTGGCTGCCGGCGCTGAGGGACTCGACGGCGTTCAAGGTCGCTTACGCCTACGGGCTGCGCCGGCGTGAACTGGTGATGCTCGAGTACGTCGATTTCGGCCCGAACCCGCACGTTGAACAGTTCGGACGCTTCGGGGCGCTCCAGGTCCGCTGGGCCAAGGGAACCAAGGGCTCAGGGCCCCGCCGCCGGACCGTGCTCACCGTCCCGGAATTCGACTGGGTGGTGGGGCTCCTCGAGTACTGGCTCTCCCCTGACGGCCGCAAACGATTCCCCACCGCTGACCGGTCAGCCAGCCTCTGGCCATCAGAGCGCTCAGGCTCAACTGTTTACCGCAACTTCGATCGTTCGTTCCAGCGGGTGCGGAAAATCGCAGGGCTCCCGGAAGAACTGACCCTGCACACGCTGAGGCACTCCTACGTGACGCACCTGATTGAAGCCGGTTACGACCCGCTGTTTATCCAGCAGCAGGTCGGACACAGCTACTCCTCCACCACGGCCCTCTATACTTCCGTGTCGGCGGACTTCAAACAGAAGACCATCCAAAAAATGATCGCCCAGCGGCTACGCAAGGGCGACGGCGAGGGGAACAGCCATGGCTGAACAGCGACGGATCGGCTACCGCTGGAACCTCCGGCAGCTCATGGCCCAACGAAACCTCTGGAAAACCACCGAGCTGCTCCCCCTGCTCAAGGCCCGGGGCATCAACCTCTCCAACGCCCAGGTCCACCGGCTCGTCACTGGAACACCCGAGCGCATTCCCGCCCAGACCTTCGCAGCCCTCTGCGACATCCTCGAGTGCACGCCCAACGACCTGTTCGAGCCCTTCGTGCAGATGCGCGCTGCCAAGACCGCGAACGCCCCAAAGCGGCCAGAAGACCTGGGCATCACTCCCGGTGCGCCAATTGCCCGCCGGATCCGGGTTCTGCCACCGGACGAAGATGACTAGGCCCCGTAAAGCTGGCGACCCCGCAAAATGGCCTGAAGCCTGCGCCCGCTGCGCCGAACACCATCAAATCGCAGTTCGGTGGCCCGACGGCGGAATCTGCGGCTACTGCTACCAACAGGCCAAAAGAACTCGCGGCAGCTGCGCCTGCGGCCACGAGGGAGTCTTGCCCGGCCGCGTCGACACCCTGCCGGCCTGCCGGAAATGCTCCGGCGTCCACCTCAACGTCGACTGCATCTCATGCGGCAAAGAAGACGAACTACACTCAGGCAACCGATGCTGGTCATGCATCCTTGCCCTGACCGTTGACCGGATCCTCAGCACGCCGGACAACCGGCCGCCCTCCCCCGAACTCCGGGCAGTTGGAACCGCTCTGAAGTCCATGAAACGCGCCAACAGCGGACTCACCTGGATCCAGCAACCACACGTCACCGAGTTCCTCCAACAACTCGCCACCGAGCCTGCGATTACCCACGCCCGCCTCGACCAACTCCCGGCATCACGCACCCGCGAATACGTCCGCGGACTCATGGTCGAACACAACGCACTGCCGCGACGAGATGAACTCAGTGCAAGGTTTAGCGACTGGGCCGAGCAGGCCCTCGACCGGATCACCAGCCCAAGCCACCGCGACATCACCCGCCGATACATCCGCTGGCACCACCAGCGCCGCATGAATCAGATGGACGAAGTCACCCGAGGAACGTTCCTGCGGGCCAAACAAGCAGTCACCGTCGCCATCGACCTGCAGAACTGGCTCAGCGAACAAGGCATCGAACTCGCCGAAGTGAACCAGGCACACCTGGACCGATGGCAGGCAGAAGGCCCCACGACGCGAGGCATCGCGTCACGATTCCTCGACTGGGCAATCAGGACAAGCCTCATCGATCCCTCCCTGAAACTGCAGCCCCACCGTCGTGGCACCAGCCCGCGGCTCGACGCCGCCGCTCAGACTGAACTCGTCACCAATCTCAGCCGCACGGCCGACATGAACCCGAGAGACCGCGCAGCAGCCATTCTCATCCTGGTCTTCGGCCAGCAAGTCTCGGACATCGTCAAACTGACCTGGGACAACGTCACCGTGACAGAGGAACTCGTCACCATCACCCTCGGAACCGTCAAAATCGCACTTGCGTCACCGCTCGATGAGCCCTGGCGCGAACTCGCAGCCAAGCCAACCCATCACCAGACAGCAGCGCACCGCAACAGCAACTGGGTATTCCGCGGCGGCTCACCCGGCCAGCACCTACAGGCCTCAACCCTCACTCAACGGCTGAGCACGGCCTTCAGCAGTCGCGCGGCCAGGCTCGGAACCCTCCACGAACTCACCAAACTCGCCCCCGTGGCCATCATCGCCGAAGCCCTCGGCTACTCCCCGGGCACAATCGATCGCCACGCCATCGACTCATCCGCCAACTATGCCCAATACATCGCCATGCGCCGCCCCGTATGAGACACACCGCTACTGCGTTCGTTGGATTACATCAGCGCTTGGAGAACTCACTCCGAGCCTCTCGAAGCGACATCTCCCTCCTGCGGAAATCAACTTGTTGTTGGGCGAGCGTCGCGGTCCCGTAGGACGCGTCTCGGTCAGCTGGAATACCGAGGGCCGTCAAGTACTCAAGAAGTAGGGGTCGATCGAATCGATCCCGAATTCGGCGAGCCGAGTATCGATCCGCTTGTTCGAACTCAAGGGGATCGCCCGACGAGAACCATGTCCACCTGCCATCCGTCGCAGTGGCAGAAATTGACCGGACATACAAAAGTGGTGGCTGACCGGTCGGACCGAAAAGTTCCAACTGAGTTTGACTATGCCCAGGTCCATATGTCGGAACGCAGCTTGCTACGACACAACGAACTCCCAACCGGCGCGACAAAGCTGGAGAGGGTGCGGTCGAATCACCACCATGAAGGAAGTTGTTGATCAGAGCCGTCCAACCACCGCACTCGGCGGCCAGCAGGCGGGTCCACGGCGCCTCGAAGGGAAGCATCAGTGGCAGTGCCTCAGTCAGAGCGATGCCGGTTGCCCTCAACTCCCAGTCATCAGAAAGACTACTCAGGACGCGGGAAAGTGGAGCTTCAAGAAAATGCACGACGGATCCCATGGGGTTGGCTTCCCCACCAAGCAAAACAGTCACAGCATCACGCTATAGGGTCCGCCCAACGAACGGCTTCCGGGAAGCCAACTCGTCCCACATCAACACGTCCCGCTGCCAGTTAAGTCACGGGAGTAGAAGTAGCTGTGAGAAACTCCCATTCCATAACTAAATCGTCTCCACAGGTCAGGCTGTCCTGTCTCATCTAAGTTGAGGCAATCTCACTACAGATGAGGCATTGCCTGTTTTTGTCTCATTGTAGTTAAGGCATTCGCGCGGCGTGTCTCACTTCACTTAAGGCATTGGCCGCTTTTGTCTCATTACAGTTGAGGCATGGGACTCGCTGCGGCGGCGTCCGAGGCCTATGCCGGACGCAACATCGCTCCAGGCGCCCTGACCTACAGGGAGCAGTTTTCCTCTGCACCCAGGACTGGCCATCTCGCCGATTGCTGGATGATCCCGTTTGAGAACTCAGTGCCGACTCGGCGTCTTACGGCATTCAAGGGACAGCGCAATTTCGCCGGTCTCTGGTGGTGTGCCACGAACCATCGGCACGTCGGCTTTGAATCCTGGTGCGAACGCGACAATCTGATGCGTCTGGATTTCGACCGCGACGTGGTCGGGTTCTCATCCCAACCCTTCCGCATCGTCTTGCCCGACTCACTCCCCCAGATTTCACACGTACCGGACTACTTCGTCCGGTTGGCGGACGGTTCGGCCGCCGTGATCGATGTCCGGCCCGACAACAGGGTGACTCCGGCGGATCAAGACATTTTTCAGGCGACGGAGGACTTGTGCGCGACCGTCGGCTGGGCCTACAGGCGCCTCGGCGGGTTGCCGGCTGTTCTTCTGGCAAATCTGCGGTGGCTCTCCGGCTACCGGCACCCGAGGTGTTTTCGGGCATCGACAGCAGTCAAACTCCTGGACAGACTCGCCGTCGATGGCCCGATGCCAATACGTAGCCTCACTGCTGCAACCGGTGACCCTGTCACGATCCTTGCACCGCTGTTCCACCTACTTTGGACGCACCGGATCGGCACTGACCTGAAACGCCGGGTCCTCCATCAGGACACGATGGTCTGGCTGAATGGCCAAGCCCCGTGACGGGCGGGCACGCCGTATTGACCCTCGGTGATGACGTTGAGCTCCGAGGGGTCTTCTACCGGCTGACCGCCCTTGACGGCGATGTCGCCATGCTTGCCGTTGCCGGCGAGGCACCTGTCGCGATCAGAGTCGGATCACTCCTTGCCGATAAGACCTTCAGGATCGTGGGAACTCGGCCAACGCGGCGGCGGATCACCGGCCCGTCACCACTCTTCGAATCGCTGCCTGCCGACGTGCAGGAAAAAGCGCGGTGGATGGAAAGCCACATGACCGAAGTCCTGGACGGCGTCCCCTGCAACGCCGAGCCGGGTCAGACCGCCAGGAGGACCTTTGACGTCGAGCTCACATCCTTGCGCCAACGTGAGCAGGCCAAATTGGCGGAACTTCACGAACTGGGCGAAACCATGAGCATCGGCTCGCTGCAGAGACTGCGCCATGCCTACGAGAAAAAGGGCATCCTGGGGCTGGTCGACCGGCGACTCATCCGCCAAACGCCCTTGGCAGGCCGGACTGACCAGCGGGTGGTCGACGCCATTCTCTCAGTGCTGGAAGCCAACACCCATCAGTCCTCCGGAACCGCAGACCGCCTGGTGCGCCAAGTACGCAAGCAACTCGAAGCCGATCACGGACCGGACGTTGTTCCGTTGCCGTCGAGGGCCACCTTCCACCGCCTCATCGGCAGGCTTGCCGAGGGGCGCCACGCCACCGGATCAGCCCGCACCCGGCGGACCCTTGCCCAGCAGCCGGAGGGGCCGTTTGGTGCCGTCCATCCGGTCAGGCCCGGGGAACTCATGCAGATTGATTCCACTCCCCTGGACATCGCCGTCGAACTCGCCGACGGCGTCATCGGGCGGGTCGAACTGACCGCGATGGTCGACATCGCCACCCGAAGCATCCCCGCGGCCGTGATCCGTCCCACGACAAAGGCAGTCGACGCGGCCCTGCTGCTCGCCCGCTGCCTGACCCCGGAACTCATGCGCCCAGGCTGGGCGGCCGCAGCGTCGATGGCCGCCTCCGCCCTGCCCTACCGGTCGATGAAATCCATCGACGAACGACTCCACAATGCCGCGGCGAAACCGGTCATCGTGCCCGAAACGATCGTCTGCGACCACGGCAAGGCCTACCTCTCCAACACCTTCAAAAGCGCCTGCCGCAGCCAGGGAATCAGCCTCCAACCAGCCCACCCCGACACTCCCACCGACAAGCCCGTCATCGAGCGGACCCTGCAGTCCATCGGCACACTCTTCGCCCAGTACGTCACCGGCTACCTCGGCTCCTCCGTCGAACGTCGAGGCAAGAACGCCGAACACCAGGCCGTTTTCTCACTGCTGGAAATCCAGGACCTCCTCGACGAGTGGATCGTGACCGGCTGGCAAAACCGCCCCCACGACGGACTGCGGGACCCCTTCACCCCCTCCCGCGTGCTGACACCTAACGAAAAGTACGCGGCCCTGCTGGCCGTCAGCGGCTACGTCCCGGTCCCCCTCGGGGCAGAGGACTACCTCGAACTGATGCCCGCTGAAACCCGGGTCATCAACAGCTACGGCGTGAAAATCCGCCACCGCGTCTACGACACCGAAGAGCTGAACCCCTACCGCGGACAGAAATCCGGGATGAAAGCCCTCAAGGACCTGTGGGAGGTCAGGTACGACCCCTACGATGCCGGTTGCGTCTGGATCCGCAACCACCACGACGGCGGATGGATCACCGCCTACTGGCGCCAACTCTCCGCCTCTCCCCAACCCTTCGGGGACGACATCTGGAACTACGGACGCCAAATCGTCGCCCAACGCGGCATCACCAGCCCCTCCGAGGAAACCATCAAGGCCGCCGTCGACAAGCTGCTCGACAAAGCCTCGCCGCCAGCGCCGCAACGGAAGAGAACACGGAAGGACCAACGAGCAGCCGCCCGCAACACCGCCGCAGCGACTGCCCAACGCCCGCGCACCGATCAACCACCACTGAAACCGGCCCCGCAGCCCGAAACAGCTGCCGGATCATCGGCGGCACAAGTCGCTGAAGCCCCGAAGCTGGCGAAGATCATCCCGCTGAAGATCTATGACCCACAGAAGAAGGCCGACGAATGGTGGTAGAAGCAGCAGAGCTCCCCAGCACCAGCCGCGCGCCGACCACCACCCTGCAGGGTTGGCGGAGCTTTGTCACTTCCGTCGCACCAACGATCGCCCTGCCCGATCCGGTGGCGTTGGTGTCGATGAACGCCACGGAGCGGGAACGCTACGACGAGCAGCGCATCAGCTACCACTCCGAACTCGTGATCGTCGAAACCTCAACCGTCCGTTCCATCACCAACCAGGGACGGCTGTTGATGATGCTCAACCAACGCGAAATCAGCGCCCGCCGCGGACTCGTAATCTCCGGCCCCTGGGCCTCCGGCAAAACCACCGCCATCAAACTCCTCGGCAAAACCCACGAACTCCTCATCCGGCGCAAGTACCCCAACCAAGACCGTATTCCCGTCGTCTACATCACCACCCCGCCGAAAGGCTCCCCCCGGAAACTGGCCAGCGAATTCGCGAACTTCCTCGGCCTTCCCCAACGCCCGCGCCAGAACGTCACCGACATCGCCGACGCCGTATGCCAGGTCCTCAGCAACGCCAAAACAGACCTCGTGATCGTCGACGAGATCCACAACCTCAACCTGGCCACCAGCGCCGGCGAAGACATGTCCGACCACCTCAAATACTTCACCGAACACATGCCCGCCACCTTCGTCTATGCCGGCATCAACGTCGAAAACTCCGGCCTGTTCACCGGGCTCAGAGGCCGGCAGATCTCCGCCCGCTCCGTACTGAAAACCACCGGCCCGTTCCCGCCCACCGAGGAATGGGACGCCCTCGTGGCCACCCTCGAAAACGGCCTGCGCCTGCACCACCACGAACGCGGCACCCTCACGGACCAGGCCCAGCATCTGCACTACCGCACCGGCGGTAGCATCAGCAGCCTCTCCCACCTGATACGCCAGGCCGCCATCATGGCAATCCTCACCGGCACCGAGAAAATCGACCGCGAACTGCTCAATGAGACCAGCATCGACCACGCCGCGGAATCCCTCGCACCACGCCCACCCGCCGCCACCGCATCCCCACGATGACAACCGCGACTGCCTTCAAGAGCCCCGCCAGGCCGCTGCCCCGCCCTATCCGCCCGTTCATGGACGAGACCACTCCCTCCTTCATCCGGAGGCTCGAAACCGCCAACAAACTTCGGCGTGGCCAGCTCAGAACGCTCCTGAAACGCAGCCGCCGGCCATGGATCGACAGCCTGGCGGTTTGGACGGGCTGCGACCCGGCCGTGATCGTGTTGGCCATGCCCCAACTCGGCATACACGTTCCGGATCCAACCCTGCGGCGGAAGCTGGCCGGACGCCCCACCCGCACAACCCACACCATCGCCTGCCACCGCTGCACCCTCGCCCGCGACGCAGGACGATACGTGGAGATCTATAGCACCCACGAAAAGACCATCTGTTTGCACCATGGCCTCTGGATTGGAGACGGTGTCACCGGCGTCACCGACCAGTTCTCCATCCACGCCAGCCCTGAGATCACCGCGGCCTGGCACCACCACAGGAACCTCATCACCCGGCACGGCCGCCCCGGCGTGCGCAAGGCCTTCCACATCGCCAGCATCATCAACTGGCGCTGGTACGACCAGTTCCAACACTTCACCGCCGCCACGGACACCTACGACCAATTAGCAGCCGACCAGCCACCGCAAGCCACCAGCCATGGCATCGTGGCGGCCTCGCTCTACCCCTCCATCGTCAACCTCACCGCGGCCATGGGATCGCCCCACTGGGCCCAGATCGCACATTCAAGAAGGCCTGACGCCTTCCTGGACAGAGTCAGCGAAGAAGTCACCGAAGGCTGGGTCCCTAAGGGATCCTTCGACCCGCTCCGCCAGTGGATGACCGAAGACTGGCTCCCAGGATTCCGCGGATCCGACACGATTCTCCCGCCCAAACCCCAACGATTGACGCCCATAACGAAATGAGCCTGAACCGGCCCCAAATTCTGTCCCATATAAGGCCCGCTCACCGGGCATTATCTCGGGCCGGTCCTACGGGAATCGGAAGGCCGCGGAAACGCGGCGACCGCGATCCGGAAACTTTGGGTGGCGCTTGCGCCGCTGAACGACCGGCTAACGGGACGACCTGCGGGTCCGGCATCTTCCGAACCGTCCGCCTAGAGCAGGGCTTCCTACTCGTCCTTGCCAATGTTCGTGAACGGTCAGAAGAGCCCTTCACCGCGAAGGACTCTTTCCAAATCTGCGCGGCTGAGACCTGCCGCGTCCACAATCCAGTTCGTGCCATAGCCAGCTTCGCCTGAGGCGCGGACGGCGACACCGAGATCGAGTGCAGCTCGCCTGCAAGCGTCCATTGCCTCGCGCAGTCTGTGCGCAGCTTCCTGCACCGGAAGCCTCATTTCAACGGGCGGCAAATTCAAGCGCACATTCTCGTCATCTACGTTGAAACTCCAGTCTGCGTTCACTGTCTTCCCCAATTTTGGTCGGTCTGAACAAGCACAGGATATGGGAGAACCCGTGGATCGACCGCCGGCCCGGTCCATTCTGCTACCAGACAGACTCGGAAGTGGCCGCGGAGGGGTCCCATTCGCCCCGGTGCTGCCTTAGATCTGGCACATGAACCCCGGTGTTACTCTCAACTTGTGGCCGCCCAGCCGGTAAGGGGAATCACGGGTTGTTAGCGCAAGCGAAACAAGAAGGGCTGGAAGTAGACCCCGGATACTCGCCACCTCGGTTCGTTAGTCAAGTGACTGCATACTCCGCTAAGAGGACGGTCAGACGCTTGATGTAACTCGTTGTTCTAAACCACGGAATAGTCACTGCACCAGCAGCGCCCCGTAACGGGTCGGTGAACCACTGAGTAAGGAGTCCTTTATGGCGAGACTCCCGATAGATGACGGGTTAGGCTCACGCTATGAAGCTTCGGGGCGTTCTTCTGCTTGGGGCAGGCGTTGTTGTGACCGTGTTGGCATTTGCTGTCCTGCTCGGCCGCCTGCCCTGGGTAAGCCGGGCATGTCCAGCAGTCGGTTACGCCTACGTGGGTGATGTGGAGCTGGCCTTTTCCACCCCGCCGGTGTCAGTAGCGGCTTGTTTTGGGGAGGTATGCACTCCTGAGCCGGTGGCGAGAAACCCTGAGGGAAAATGGCTGGTGCCGCAGTCCCCGCCATACCCGAATCCGCCTGTTAGTGTCACTTCGATTTTTGTGGAAGCCGTGGCCACTTCTGGTGGCCGCATAGCCCTTGATTTGCCCATAGAAACGGAATCAACCGGGGAGCACCCCTTCGGACCTGGATGCGGCGGGCCTTTCAGGTTCAAGCCCGTGCAGGTGGCCTTTAGCTGAAGCATCGACCCGCCATCCTCCCGTAAAGGGTTCCCCTTACGGGACATCATCCGGGGACCGGCACGCGGGCACACCCAATGTTGAGGTCGCCAGCTGAGGCTTGGAGCGTAACCAACGCAGGTTTCTGCGATTTGGGTCAACTGTAGTGAGACAAGGGCACTCATTTTGTCTCACTACAGTTGACCCAACCGCCTAAATTCAGGCCCTGATGGTTCAAGTTAGATGAGACAGGACACAGGCGCTTGGCTTCCTGTTAGCGGCCATGAAAAACTGCCCGTAGGCGGCCACGGAACTGCCCACTGACGGCCATGAAAACTGCCCGTTGGTGGCCATGAGATCTGCCCACTTCCTTACTGAACCCTGCCGCTTAAGCGGCGGGAGCCTCTCCCCGGGGTTTGATGACGGTGTCTAGTCGCACCAAAGTCGCCCGGGAAGAGGCCCTAATGAAGTTTGACGGAGAAATCATGGAAATACTCGCTGCGTATGATCTGACCGGATCGTTGCGCGCCGCCGCGGAACTCACCGGCTGCTCGCACCACACGGTCGCCAGGCACGTCGCTGCCCGCGACGCCGGCCAGCCGATCGCCGAACCGGTCTACCGGGGCCGGGTCACCGATGCGTACCTGCCCAAGATCGAGGAATGGATAGAAGCGTCCAAGGGCAAGATCCGTGCCGACAAAGCCCACGCGAAACTCCGAGACCTCGGCTACGAGGGTTCGGAGCGCTCGACCCGCCGGGCCGTCGCCCAGGTCCGCGCTGCCTGGCGGCTCGGCCATGTCCGGGTGCACCGGCCCTGGATCACGGAACCGGGCATGTGGCTTCAGTACGATTTCGGCGACGGCCCCGTGATCGAGGGGAAGAAGACCGTTTTGTTCGTGGCCTGGCTGGCATGGTCCCGCTTCAGGATTGTCATCGCGCTGCGGGACCGGACGGCGCCGAGCGTGTTCGCGGCGCTGGACCGCAGCTTCCGTGTCATCGGCGGCGCCCCGACCTACGTCCTGACCGATAACGAGAAGACCGTAACGGTTTCCCATGTTGCCGGGGTCCCGGTGCGCAACCAGCAGACGGTCGAGTTCGCCCGCCACTACGGGGTGACGGTGTTGACCTGCCAGCCGGCTGACCCGGCGTCCAAGGGCGGCGTGGAGGCCTCGGTGAAGGTCGCCAAGGCCGACATCGTGCCCAAGGACACCAACCTGCGTGCCGACTACGCTTCCTTCGCCGAGATCGAGGCGGCCTGCCAGGCGTTTATGGACGAGGTCAACCACCGTGAGCACCGGGCCACCCGCCGCAAACCCGTGACGATGCTGGCCGAGGAAGCGCCGCGGTTGCACCGGATCCCGGACACCGCGCACACCGTCGCGTTCGGGCTCTCCCGCAGTGTCCCGGAGAACACGCCGATGGTCACCTTCGAGAACGGGCAGTACTCCGTCCCGGCGTATCTGCTCGGCGCGCGGGTGTTCGTCCGCGCCCACGGCGCCGGAGCCGACGAGCAGGTCATCATCGTCCACCTCGGCGGCCAGGGGCCGGTGGAAGTCGCCCGGCACCGGCGCGCCCGGCCCGGCAGCCCGGCGATCAACGACGCCCACTTCCCTGACCACCGGCCGAAAATCCCGGGTGAGTACACGGTGAAAGCCAGGACGGCCGCGGAGACGGAGTTCCTTAGCATCGGCGACGGCGCCCGGACCTGGCTGCTCGAGGCCGCAGCGGCGGGCACGGCCCGGATGAACGTGAAGATGGCCGAAGCGGTCGCCCTGGCGAAGATCGCCGGGCAGTCCGAGGTCGATCAGGCCCTCGGGACTGCGGCCATCCATGGCCGCTTCGCGAACAAGGACCTGGCCTCGATCCTGAACGCCGCGAGCACGCGAACGACCACCCATGCTGCCGGGGAGACCCGGTCCTTGACCCAGGGCACCGCCGGGTGGGCGGCGATTGGCCGACCACCCGTTGCCGCCCGTGTTGACGGCGCCCTGGAGGAAAGCGCGTGAGCCCGGTCCCGGTCACCGCGCCCGTACTGGCGCCGGAGCTGGAGGCGTTGATGCGGCAGTTGAAGATGCCCCATGCGCGGGCGCTGGCGCCGGAACTGATCGCGACCGCCCGCGCCCAGCGCTGGGAACCGGCCGAGGTCATCAAGGCACTCTTTGTCGAGGAAGTCGCCGGCCGGTCCCGGTCCATGCTCGCCACCAGGCGCAAGGCCGCGGGCTTCCCGACCGGGAAGACTTTCGACACCTGGGACCCTGACGCCTCCTCGATCCCGGCACCGACGCAGCAGGCGCTGCGGACGCTGGAATGGATCGGGCGGAAGGAAAACGTCGTGATCTGCGGCCCCTCCGGCACGGGCAAGACGTTCTTCCTTGAAGCCCTCGGCCAGCAAGCCGTCGAGGCCGGCCTGCGGGTCGCGTGGTTCCGGCTCGAGGACCTCGGCGCTCTGATGCGCGCCCACCGCTCCGATGACAGCGTCACCAGAGTCGTCGCCCGGATCCTGCGCGCAGATTTGGTGGTGGTCGATGACATCGGCCTGTTGCCGGTGGGCACGGACGCGGCCGAGGGCCTCTACCGCCTCGTCGACGCCGCCTACGAGAAACGCTCCATCGCGGTTTCCTCAAACCTGCATCCGGCCGGCTTTGACGAGCTCATGCCCAAAACCCTCGCCACCGCCACCGTGGACCGGCTGCTGCACCACGCGCATGTCTGCCAGACCTCAGGAGAATCGATCCGCCTCAGCCAGGCACTGGCCGGAAAAGGAGTCACCCCAATGAACTAAACCCACACCCCAACATGGCCAACGCCACCGAACACCCGGTGGGCAGATCTCGTGGCCATGAGTGGGCAGTTTTCATGGCCACCAGCGGGCATTTTTGCTGGCCGCCCGTGGGCACAAACTATTGGCCATTGACAGCTTCCACAAGTCCAGGTCCAACCAGTCAGCCGGGAAGCCCATGCTGACGTTGGGAGATAGGAGCTCGGTCCCGTCCGGGGCTGGAAGTTCGATGTCGAGCTTTTTGATCTGCGTCTTGAAGGTCAGATGCCAGTTGGAGCCACTGCTGTGCGACCTGAGCATGAACGCCAGGACGGCGGCGTAGATGTAGAGCCTTTGTCGTGGTTTGGGTGTGTTCGTGAAGTCGGAGCCGACCAGGTGAGTCAGAAGGTCGCCGTGGGTGTCGTGTTGCCCGAACGCGATCGGTCGTTTGAAGGCGCGGTTGAAAAGGCGGGACCCGTGCGCGCACGCATTGCGGAAGTCGACCATCATGCGCAGCATCGCCCCAAACCGGCTGGGGTGGGCGAACCCGAACATGCGCGCTACCTCGCGGGCGTCCGGGGTCTGCATGAGCTCAAAGAGATAGGGCAGGTTTCCGAAGCTGAGGACCTCGGTTACGGCCCAGATAGGCACGTCCTGGTGGGGATACTTCAGTAGGTGGTGCTTAAGGAAGTCTTCGTCTTCGGCGCCGGACTTAACCGCGTCCCGCCAGGTCGTGGTCCACGCATCGAACTTTGTACGTTTGCCAAGGGATTGATCTCCGCTGAGCTGGTCGCAACTGCGCGCCTCGAGGAATTGCTTGTCCGCGTGGGCTGCAACGTTCTTCGCCGCGAGCGTGTGGGCCATGGCTGCCCTCAAGCGAACTTCGAAGTCCAGCAGGCCTTCCTGGCAGACCCGGGCCAGCTTGAAGTCGAAAGCTTCCAGCTTCAGGACGTGCTCAATGCTCGCCCCGGCTATGTAGTCATCGGAACGGTATTGGTGCAGACGCGCATCGATCTTTTCAGGTGGAAGCAGCCGCCGGAAAACGTACCGGTACGCGCCAGAGCGGAAGTAACCAACACGGGTGAGGAAGTTAAGCGCTGCGGTGGGGTCAGGAATGGCGAGGCCACGGGCTTCGAGTTGTCCCAGTAGCTCGTCGCGCTCTTTAAATTCCTTCGTATACTCCACGCATCACCGTATGTCGCTTAATGAAAATTGCCCCCTTGAGCCGGAGCTCAGAGGGGGGCAATGTCTGATGGCAAAAATGTAACACATTTACCCGGGTAGCGGGTAAACGCCCTCGTTTAGGGTTGCCACGTCAAGGTGAAGGGCGTCCGGGGCGAGGTCGGTCGGGTGACGCTTCAAGCGGTCGCAACGTCGGTTACCGCTGGAACTTTCGGCAACTGATGGCCCAACGTAACCTCTGGAAAACCACCGAGTTCCTCCCCCTCCTCAAAGCGCGGGGCATCAACCTCTCCAACGCCCAGGTCCACCGGCTCGTCACCGGAACACCCGAACGCATCCCTGCCCAGACTTTCGCGGCCCTCTGCGACATCCTGGAATGCACGCCCAACGACCTGTTCGAACCCTTCGTGCAGATGCGTGCCGCCAAGACCGCCAATGCCCCAAAAAGGCCGGAAGACCTGGGAATCGCACCCGGCGCACCGAGCGCCCGCCGGATCCGCGTGCTGCCACCGGACGAGGATGCCTAGGCCCCGAAAAGCCGGGGTCTCCACTTTCGCCATTATGTTCGCTGCCGCGGCAGGAGCCCGTGTGCGGCGACGTCTTCGAGTGCTGAAAGCTCACCGCCGCCCGTGCCATCAGCGTCGACGAGGGATTTCTCTACACAGATCTTGAATGGGTCCAGCAGGTGCTCGAAGCTACCGGAGGCGGTGTGGACGTCATCATCAACGGTGCCGGTGCCAACCTGGCGGAAGCCATGGGATGTCTGAAACCAGGAGGCTGGATCGTCGTAGTGGGCTCAACTGCCGGGAGCACGGTCAGGACCGAAGTCCCGGACCTCTATTTCGGGCAATATCGATTCTCGGGCGAACCTTGGAAGCCCTGATGATTTTGCGCAGATGCTCGATCTGGTCGACAAGCACCAGATCCGCCCGCTTATCGACTCCGTCTACCCGCTGTCGGAGGTCGCCGAGGCGCACCACCATCTCGAATCCAGAAAACATCTTGGGAAGCTCGTCCTAAGCCTTGGCTAAAGATGTTCGCGCTGTGACGACCGCGAGGCCGGCGTTTTCCTAGAACCTTAGCGGACGAGGTTTAGTGCAACATTGACGATGGATTCTTCGTCGATGCCGTGGATCCGGTAGGCGTCCTGCAGATCAGAGGACTGGCCGAAGTCCTTCACTCCCAGGGAGATGGTTCGGTCGCCGCGGGCTCCGGCCAGGAAGGACAAGGTGTGGGGGTGTCCGTCCTGGACGGTGACGAGGGGCGTGGGGGCGTGCCGGGGAAAGAGGGCGTCAATGATGTCGAATCCGCTCCCGGTGGTTCCTTGGTTGAGTGAGTTGCGGCGCTGGAGGGATTCGAAAACCAGGTCGGGGCTGGTTAGGCAGACGACGCCGGCGGTGATTCCGAGCACCTTCAGCCGCTCGGCTGAGGCGATGACTTCCGGCATCATTGCCCCGACGCCGACAAGCGTGACGCTGTCCTCGGCCGGGTTGTGGTCGGTCAGCCGGTATCCGCCGGCTACTGCGTGCCGACGGCGCCGCTCGAGCAGCACATCGTCCGCCGGCATGGCAGACAGGGACTGGTCCAGCGGACGCGTAGTCAGTCGGAAGTAGGCCGAGCGTCCGCCGGGAACACCGATCCGGCTCATGGCTTCGAGCATGCACCACTCGAGATCCTGGGCGAAGGCGGGCTCCCAAGCGGTGCACTCGGGTTGCTCCAGGCCGATGGACGGAGTGGTGATGGACTGGTGCGCCCCGCCCTCCGGTGCAAGGGTGACTCCCGAAGGCGTTCCGATCAGGATCGACTGGCCACCGGCATACATGCCGAAGGACCACGGTTCGAGGGCGCGGGCCACGAACGGGTCGTAGATGGTGGCGATGGGGATGAGCGGCTGGCCCCAGCGGCTCCAGGTCGTTCCGAGTTCTGAGGCCAGACCCACGAGATTGGTTTCGGCGATGCCGAGTTCGATGTGCTGGCCGCGGGAGTTTTCAACCCAGCGGAGGACTCGTTCGGGGTCGTCGGTGAACCAGTCCCGGCGTTCACCGACGGACCACACTCCGGTCTTGTTGATCCAGCCGCCGAGGTTAGTGGAGGAGGCAACATCGGGGCTGCAGGTGACCACACGGTGGGCCACCTCCGGCGCGGCCCGTTTCAGGTCAGAGAGGAACCGTCCCAATGCGGCTTGGGTGGAAATTTTGTCGCCGTAGCCCCATGGAAGGGACACCGGGACCGGGACTGACGGGGCCGGGGCGAGTTGCGGGCGACTGAGCCGGCCGGCTGCCTCGGCGCATACCCGGTCCTCGACGGTGCCGGGCTGGAACTTGCGCCAGGGGTCCGATAGATCCATCCCGGAGGTCTCCGCCAAGGTTTCCATCTGATCCTTGGTCAGGAGTGCTGAGTGGTTGTTCGGGTGGCCTTCGGTGGCAAGGCCGCGGCCCTTGATGGTGTAAGCGAAGATGACGGAGGGCCTGCTGCGGTCGACCTGCTTGTAGGTGTCCAGCAGCAGTCCGATGTCATGTCCGCCGAGGTCGCGGACCGCCGCGGCCTGCTGCGCAGCGTTGAGTGAGCGCAGCAGGGTTTCCATGGCCGGGGTGCAGCCGCTGGCGCAGAGGCGGTCGAAGATCTCCGAGTGGGGGGACCGGAGCATCCGCTGGTATTCCCCGTTCGGCATGGCCTCCAGGCGGCGCTGCAGATCCACACCGCCTGGACGGGTGAAGAGTTCCTGTACGCGGGTCCCCCACTTGCGGGTCAGGACCTGCCAGCCGGCGGCTTCGAACATGCCCTGCAGGCGCAGAATCTGGGAGTCGGGGACCACCCGGTCCAGGGACTGTCGGTTCAGGTCAACGATCCAGAGCAGTTCGCCGAGTTTCACCACGGTTGGGTCGGCGACGGCTTCCCAGATGGCGCCTTCGTCCAGTTCGGCGTCGCCCAGGAGCCCGATAAAGCGGCCGGATTTCCGCGAATCGGCGTACCTGTCGCGGACGAAGCGGTGTGACATGGCGGCCCAGATGGTGGCCGTTGCCCCGATGCCCACGCTGCCGGTGGAGAAATCCACCGTGTCAGGGTCCTTTGACCGGCTGGGGTAGCTCTGGAGGCCGCCCTTCTGCCGAAGCGTTCCGAGTTTCTCTTCGTCCAGGTCGTCCAGAAGGTAATTGAGGGCGTGCAGAACGGGGGAAGCGTGCGGCTTGACGGACACACGGTCCGCCTCAGTCAGCTCGGAGAACCAGAGCGAGGTCATGATCTCCACCATGGAGGCGCTGGAGGCCTGGTGTCCGCCGACTTTGATTCCACTGGCGTTGGGGCGCCCCCGGTTGGCGGCATCCACGATGGCGACGGCCGTCCACCGGACCCGCCGGGCGATGTTCTCCAGAACGGCTGTCCGGGAATCTGCTTCCTCCGGGGCTGCGGCGCCCCAGGGCCGGGATGTCACCTGAGCGTCTTCCACCTTCATGACGGTCTCCTGTACAAGTAAGCGTTCGGCGCTTAATGCTCCTCACGGCGGTGAACAAGGTCGATTGCCCCTTGCTCGGGATGTCCCGGATGAAGTTACATCACGGAATTAACTAAGAATAACTTCTCAAATGCTAGCCGAGGGCAATCGAACTGAGAAGAGCTTCGCAGTAGATTCTGGGGTATCTTGGAGGCGTGCACAAGCCTGCTAGATCTCCTCGAGCCGATGCGGTGAATTCCAGGCAGAAGCTCCTGGATGCTCTGGGGCGTCTTCTCGAACACCAGGGCCTGGATGTCACGCTGCCGGAACTGGCGCGGGAGGCCGGGGTCTCAAGCGCTACCGCTTACCGGCATTTCGATGACGTCGAAGAAGTGCGGGCGGAGTTCTACAACCGAATATTCGATCGGGTCATTAGGGCGATTGAGGAGCTGACCGAGAGGTACACCGGATTGGATCTCTTCCATCGGGTCTGCCAGACCTGGGTGGAGCTGGAGCTTCCTTGGTCCCGCGCGGCTACGTATATCCGCAGTGCCGAAGGCATTCTGGAGCGGGTCCAGCGCGGTGAGCGCCTGAGCTCCTCGTATCACCGGCTGGTAACCGGAGTGCTCGATCAGCTCATCGCGGCAGGCGTGATCCCTGCGCAGGACACCGATTACGCCGCCCTGCTCTGGCTGACGATCTTCGATGAGCGGGTCTTCGTCGATCTGCATACAGCCAAGGGGATGGAGTCCTACGAAATCAGCCACCGCCTCGGCACGTCACTGTTGGCTGTCCTGAAGCAGGGCGACCATTACCTTGCCTAGCCACCGTTAGGAGACGCGACGGAACAGGGCTGCGAGAGCTTGGCCTCCACCGATGCATATCGTGACGATGCCGAGCTCAAGGTCCCGGCGGGCCAGATCTTTTGCGACCCGCAGGCTCAAAATCGCGCCCGTTGCGCCGACGGGGTGACCAAGTGCGATGGCTCCACCGTAGGGGTTTTGTCTTTTCTGGGTCGAGTTTGGCATCGCGGATGACGGCAACGGCCTGGGAGGCAAAGGCCTCGTTGAGTTCGATCGTGTCGATGCCCGCCGGTGTTGTGCCGGTCTGTTCGAACAGTTTCTTCAGGGCAAGAACGGGTGCGTAGCCCATCAGCCCCGGCTTGAGGGCAGCGGTGGCGACCGACTCCAGTGTGACCAGCCCGGTGAGCCCGCACCTTGGGGCCGTACTCGGCGCAAAGGGTCCTGCGCGGCTGGTCTTCTTTTCATTGCTTTGCAGCTGATGGGCTCCGGCAACGCCTGGGGCGCCGCAGCCCCGGAGGAAGCAGATTCCCGGACAGCCGTTCTGGAGAACATCGCCCGGCGGGTCCGGTGGACGGCCGTCGCCATCGTGGATGCCGCCAACCGGGGGCGCCCCAACGCCAGTGGAGTCAAAGTCGGCGGACACCAGGCCTCCAGCGCCTCCATGGTGGAGATCATGACCTCGCTCTGGTTCTCCGAGCTGACTGAGGCGGACCGTGTGTCCGTCAAGCCGCACGCTTCCCCCGTTCTGCACGCCCTCAATCGCCACCATCTACGACCCGTTCGTGGCCCGCGCCCTCGAACCGTGGTCCTTCGGCATGTATTCCGGTGGCCAGTCGATCCTGATCGGAACGCCTTCGGGAGTCACCCTTGCACCGGGCGCACCAGCCCATCACCACTCCGTCCATCGGCCTGGAGCAACCCGAGTGCACCGCTTGGACGCCCACCTTCGCCCAGGCTGTGGCATGGCCAAGGATGTGCGCGACCGGCGGCGCGAGCGGATGGACGGAAAACCCGAATCTCCGGTTGTCGCTGACCGTAAACCCTGCATCGGTGATCGCCTTAAGCGTTTCCCTGTTCGGGTGGCAGCCGCCGGATACTTGCTTCCAGAACGGGGTCAGGAAGTCCTCCGCCACGGCAAAGACCCCATGTCGGAGCGGACATGCTCATAGAAGGCCAGCACCCCACCCGGCCGCAGGACCCTGCGCGCCTCAGCCAGGGCCGCGGACTGCTCAACGACGCTGCACAAAACAAGACTGGTGACCACCGCGTCAGCACTGGCATCGGCAGCAGGGACAGCCTCCGCGGCCCCGGCAACGACGATGACCGGAACCGGAGCAGACACTGCCCTGTTTGCGGCCAAAGCGCGCAGGTAATCATCAGGCTCCACCGCCAGAACCTCCGTGACCGTGGCGGGGTAAAGCGCGAACGCGGACCCGGCCCCGGCCCCTATCTCGACGACCCGGCCATACAAACTACTCAGCAGATCCCGGCGGTGCTCAGTAACGCCCCCTCGGTTCATGCCTTCAACCGCCCGGGCATAGGCGCGGGCAAAGCGGGGATGCTGCAGCCCGCCGGCCCAGCAGGAGCCGGTGGGCCCGGGTGGTCGAGGGCACCGCCCGCATGGTAGCTGCCCAGGGCTGCGAAACCCCGCCCGACATCCTTCTGAAAAAGCATCCTGACGGCCCTGCCATCGCCACACCCTTGGACTCCAGTCCCCCCGCTGCAGGACCAACCACCGGCCACACTCCCCTCCCTGACGAAGGCAGCACCAGCCGTCAAGACCGGCCCGGCCCTACTAGCCATGCACCGCAGACAGCCTCAGCCCGGAAAGGTATCGTAGGGTCATCCCAAACCCACGGAGGACGTTATGGATAACGAGAACCTTCACCAACAGGACATTCCGGACCGCGTGCGTTCCAGCACTCCTAGCACGTCCAGGCCGGACTCGACCGCGAAATCGAACGCCACATCGACACTTACGCCGACCGGTCAAAAGCCGACATCACTAAACGCATCGAGGAACTCGACCACGAATGGGACGTCGAACGGCTCCTCGACTCAATGCCTCGTCCCTGGCCTTCATCGGCACGGTACTGGGAGCGACAACCAACCGGAAATGGCTGCTGCTCCCAGCAACTGTCCTGGCATTCCTGTTCCAGCACGCCGTCCAAGGCTCAAAAGACAGGTTCATGGTCAATTCTCCTGTAAAGGGCGCCTTCAGGATCACCCGGCAAGCGGTCCGTGGGCCAGCCGACGTGTTTGTCAGGGCGGACCAGTACGGGGCCGTTTTCGGCCACGCCGCGCAGTTTCGCCCAGTCGCAGTATAGGTCCGTGACGTCCTGGCCCGGGCCGATGACGGAGCCGAGGGTGACGCCGAGCCGGTCGCTGACTTTCTGCGCGGCGGCTGACCAATCCGGAAACCCATCAGCCACGGGCTGCGCCGATGAATTCTGCCCGGTCAGTCCACGGGGTCCACTTCGTGCCAGCCCACCCAGGCGGACGAGGTCAATGTGACGGTGGGGGCCGCCAGCTCGGCCTCCCACAGTGCCAGGTCCTGCCTGCGGGTGACGTGGAACAGCAGTCCCAGGTGATGCGCCAGAAAAATCATGGGGTCTTTCCCTTCCAAGCGGATTTCAGCAGCGGTTCCAGGTCCGCAGCGACGGTGCTGCGGGATTCGACGGCGGCACGTGGGGCGTTATGAGATACACGGCTTCGGGTATTTGCTCTTCGCGGAATCCGAGGCCGGCCGGTGTTTTTCTGCGTCTTACCCGAGGACTCCTCCGTGATTCCCCAGACGTTGGTGGTTTCTGAACCGGCGTAACCGGTGGGTACCGCGACGATGGGAAGTCCGGTGGTCCCGGCGATCGCTTTTTGCCAGGGCGACGGCGGAACCCCCGCCCACAGCGACCAGGAGGTCGGTGTGGGCGGATCGCGCTACTGACGAGCCGGTTGCAGGTACGGCACGGAATGCCGTGCCGTACCTGCAACCTTTTCCCGTCGGCTAGTGTCGTTTCAAGAACAGGCTGACGTCGTCGTTGCTGATGAGGTCCGGCACGGTCCAGCCGTCGAGGTCGTACTCGGCCAGGCACTGGTCCGCGAAGCCCTTCATGTAGTCCGTGGTCCCCTGGGCCTGGGCTGCGAAGAGGATCTCGGCTTTCACGTTCTCGTGGTTGCCGGAGTAGTTCCGTTCGTAGAGTTCGTGGCGGCCGCCGAATTCGGTGCCGATGGAGTCCCAGAGGAGTTTCATGAGCTTGACCCGGTCCACGGCCTCGACGCCGTCGGAGCCGCGGACGTACTTGTCGAGGTACGGGCGGATCTCGGGGGTTTTGAAGTCCAGCGCGGAGGAGTTCAGGTAGATCAGGCCGGACGCGACGTCCTGTTCGATGATTTCCTTGATCCGCGGGTAGCCGATGGACATGAACATCCGGTAGGACAGGCCGTAGTCCAGCTTGGGCAGCACGGTGCCGTTCGGGCCCTGGTCCGGGTTCAGTGTCATGCCGTCGATCAGGGCGTAGAACATGTTGCGCCAGCCCAGCACCTCGCCGACGCGTGTCTGGACGCCGCGGAAGTCCTGCGTGCCGGCGACTTCCAGGGCCTTCATCAGTAGTCCGGCGATGAAGTCCAGCTTGGTGGCGAGGCGGATCACGCCCTGGAAGGTGAAACGGTTGATGAAGCCGGTCTGCGGGAAGAAGTTATTGATCTTCTCCACGTCGCCGTAGGCGAAGACGTTCTCCCACGGGATCAGGACTTTGTCGAAAACAAAGACGGAGTCGTTCTCGTCCATCCGGCTCGAGAGCGGGTAATCGAACGGGGTACCCATCACGGCAGCCTGGTGGCTGTACGAGGCACGGCTGATGAGCTTCACGCCGGGGGCATCCATGGGGACCGTGCAGATCAGCGCGAATTCCTTGCGCTTGATCGGCAGTCCGTAGTGGGCGATGAAGTTGTAATTGGTGATCGCCGATCCGGTCGCGACGACCTTGGCGCCGGAGACGATCAGCCCTGAGTCGGTTTCTTTCTCGACCTTCATGAAGACATCGCCGACCTGGTCCGGCGGGAGGTGGCGGTCCACCGGCGGGTTGATGATCGCGTGGTTCCAGTACAGGACCTTTTCCTGTGACTCCTTGTACCAGCGCTTGGCGTTCTCCTGGAAGGGCTCGTAGAAGTCCGGCATGCCGCCGAGGGTGCCCAGAAACGCCGCCTTATAGTCGGGCGAGCGGCCCAGCCAGCCGTAGCTCATCCGCGCCCAGGTCTCGATCGCGACGCGGTCCTTCTTAAGGTCCTCGACGCTGTGCGGTGTGCGGAAGAAGGACATGGTCTTGCCGCCGGACCCGGTGTCGGTAGGGACCATGAGCTTGTCCTGCAGCTCGGGCTTGTGCATCGCGTCGTACAACCGGGCCGCCATACGGATCGAGTTCCGAAAGGCGGGGTGGGTGGTGACGTCCTTGACCCGTTCCCCGTAGATCCAGACCTCACGGTCGTCTTTGAGCGAGTTGATGTACTCGTCCCCCGTCATCGGCATCTTCGGGTTCGCCGGCGTAGTCCGCTCACCCATCGATGGCGTCGGGGAATCCGACGGTCCGGTGCCCGGTTGGTCAATAATTTCAGTCATGATCGTCCCTTTCAGGGAAAATAGGTGCGAGCTATGGGCCTCAAGATCGTTTAGAAAGCGTTGAGGGGTTTGAAGGATTTGGCGCCGGCGAACCAGCCGGACTCGGGAGCGTCTCCGGAGTGGTCCCACGGCGCACCCTCAACTAACGATCCGACGTGGCGGAACTTACCACCGAAGAACAGCAGCGGGTCGCGCTTCGTAATTTCCATGGCGATAACCTCTCCGACCACGATGATGTGGTCGCCGCCGTCGTAGATGTTCCACGGCCGGCATTCCAGCGTGGCCGCGTTCCTCGTCAGCACCGGAACGTCTCCGTCCAGGGTCCATTCCGGCTCCTCGTCCATGACTTTCCCTGCGAAATGCAGGGCCACATCCATCTGCTCCAGGGAGAGGATGTTGATGGCAAACGGTGCACCCTCCAAGTACCGGGCGGCACGCGAGGTGCGGGTCAGCGTCACCTGGGCGAGCGGCGGATCAAGAGACACCGCGGTGAAGGCATTCACCGTAGCGCCGTGCGGCACGCCGTCCTCGGATCGGCAGGTTACGACGGTGACTCCGGTGGCGAATGTTCCGAATGCGTGGCGGAGTTCGCGGGTGTCGATCGGGGCCGTGACTGTTTTCTGAGTCATCGACGCCTCCTTCGTTCGGGACTGATTTTGGCAATGCGGCATCAGGGCGGGCCGTTAAGGGGAAGGCAGGTGGCGGATACTCCGCCCCGGCCGGCTTGGCGTGCGCCGCTGCTGGGCGCCCGAACACTGTTCTAGTGGTCAGTCCTATATTAGTTTTGGAGGTTAGTCCTGCGGGTCAAGGATGAAATCGTACGTGACTTCGCGGCCCTGTCTGTCCGCACGCTCCGTGGGGGCGAGGACGAGTTCGGGCTTGACGGCCGAGGCGATGTCGTCGGAAACGTGCTCGCCGCCCTCGAAGTACAGCTGGGTGGTGATCAGCTGGTGTTCCGCGGCGGAGACCTTGAAGTGCAGGTGGGCCGGACGCCAGGCATGCCATCCCGCTGCCGCGATGAGGGCGCCGCAAGCGCCGTCAGTGGGGATCTGATACGGGGCCGGCTGCATGGTGTTGATCTGGAAGTTACCCTGTTCATCGGCAATGATCGAGCCGCGGAGGTTCCATTCCGGCAGCCCTGGTGCGAACTGGGAGTAGAAGCCCGCGTCATCAGCGTGCCACAGCTCGATCAGTGCGCCAGCGAGAGGCTCGCCGGCGACGTTGCGCACCTGGCCCTGGAAGAGCAGCGGAGTACCGGGCTCGTCTTCGCGCATGGGCAGCGTGGCCGGATTGTTCAGGACAGGGGCGTTAGGAATGTAGTAGGGACCCTCGATGGCTCCCTTGGAGCCATGCCGGTTGGCCTCGGCAACCTCTACAATCGAGTGCTCCACCCAGACGTCCAGGAACAGCGGCCATTCGCCGTCCTCGCCGACCCTGATGAGCCACGCCTTGAACGCATTGTACTCGTCGTACGTGACCTTTTCGTCCAAGACGGTGTCGTTGATCGCCTTGATCACACGGTTGGCCAGAGTGCTCACTCGCTCCTGGCTGGTGTTAGCTGCGAACTGCTTGTTCTCGCGGAAGCGGGCGGTTGCGCCTGCGCCTGAAGCGGCGGCGGTGGCCTCTGTTTCGGTGGTCATGCTGACTCCTTTGTCGATACATCTGTGTGCGTTTCCGGACTTGGTATCTCTGTACTGTCGCGGTGTCCCGCGTCACATGGGGTAATGGTTTAACCGTAGGGCTGTAAATGGGTGAGAGGAAATACTTATTTCGGGCTCATTGAAAGCTTCTGGATATGAATGTGGCGGATCCAGGCCCGGGTTAATCAACGGCGGAGGGGTGCTTGGCCAGCGGAGTGACCTTCATATCCATGTATGGAAAAAGCGGGAGGCCGGACAGCAGTTCATGCAGTTCGTCGTTATCCGACACGTCAAACACCGAGTAGTTGGAGTACTCTCCCACAACACGCCACAGATGCACCCAACGGCCGTCACGCTGCAGCTGCTGGGAGTACTTCCGCTCCTGCGACTTGACGGCGTCGGCCCTCTCCTGAGACATGTCCAACGGAAGGTTGACGTCCATTCGAACCAGATAAAGCATCGGTTTCTCCAAGCTGTCAGGGCAGGAAGCCGGTTGTGTCCGGTCAGTCCTGCCGGTACTTTGTCAATTTTTCAGCATCGACTACAGCGCCGACGCCGGGCACCTCACGGACCCGGATGGTGCCCCCGGTGATCTCCAAAGGCTCGGCCAGGAGATCGTCCGTCATGTCCAGGAAATTGGAGAGCTCCCCCGCCCGTCGTGAGCTGGCCTCGAACGCCGCGCCGAATGTCACTGTGGCGAGGCTGCCCACCTGGGTGTCGATCTGATTGCCCATGGTTACGTCCACGCCCATCCCCTCGCAGAGGCCAAGGATCTGCTGGGCTTCGGTAAAGCCACTGCGTGCAGTTTTGATGCAGATGGCGTTGCTCCCGCCGGATAACAACTCCCGGGATACGTCGCCGAGGGTTGGCACGCTTTCGTCCCCGACAATCGGGATGGTGGAGTGCTGGACCAGGCGGCGCCGACCCATGGCTTCGCCGGCATCGCATGGCTCCTCCAGCATGGAAAGACCCAGGCCTTCCGTGCGGCGCAGGACCTCCATGGCTTCGTTGGCTGTCCAGCCACGGTTTGCGTCAAGGTAGATTTCCGTGTCCGCGCCCAAGCCGTCCCGCAGGACCTGGCTCGCTTCGACGTCGAGGGAAAGCGGCCGGCGCCCTGTCTTCAGCTTGAACGTGTTGATGCCATAGGTCTCCCGGAAGCGCAGTGCCTCTTCGAGAAGTTCCGCAGCAGGCTTGAATCCCAGCATGTGGCAGACCCGCATACGGTCCGTGAAGCCGCCCAAAAGCTTATGTACGGGCGTGCCGAGCGAGATACCGATGATGTCCCACAGCGCGATGTCAAGGGCGCCTTTGGCCGTGGGGTTATGAACCGTCCGGCGCAGGATCTGCTGGACCTTGGACCTGTCCAAGGGGTCCAGGCCGATCAGCTGCGGCGCGAAGATCTTGGTGACTACCGAGACGATCGAGTCCTGGGTCTCGCCGTAGGTGTAGGGCCTGGGAGGAGTGTCCGCGACGCCCATGATGCCGTTGTCAGTGTGGATCCGGATCAGGACGTGATCGGCGGTGGTCACCTCGCCGCTGGCGAACTTCAGCGGCCGCGCATACGGGATGGCATACGGGATCGCTTCGATGAGTTCGATTTTCATGGAGTCAGTCCTTGGGCTTCTGAAGCGGTGTGGGAACCGGGGAGGGAATCAAAAAGTGCCAGAAAACTTTCCAGAAGTGGAGTCTCGCTGCCCCTGCTCCAGGCCACGGCCAGGTCCACCGGCGGCGGATTACGCAACGGACGGAAAACGACACCTTGAAAGGAGAACATCCGCGACGTCATGGGAACCAGCGCGATCCCCATGCCTGCGGCAACAAGGGAGAGCAGGGTGGAAGTCTCCTTGGCCTCCTGGACCAGCTTGGGCTGGAATCCGGCACCCCGACAGGCGTCAACAAAGATGCTGTTGACCGCAGAATAACCGGGATAACTGATGAAGCCTTCCTCCGAGAGTGCAGCCAACTCCAGGGTCCCCTTCTCGGCAAACGGGGAGTCCGCCGGCAATGCTGCAACCAGCTGGTCCTGCTCCAAAAGCTTCAGGGCGAGGCCTCCCGAGTGGACGGGCGGGCGGAGAACGGCCGCATCGAGCCTGCCCTCCTCAAGCGCAGCTTCCATCTGCGGCGTCAGCATCTCGCCCTGAACCGTAATGCGGAGTCCGGGCATGCTGCGTCGCGCGGCCTGGACGATGAGTGGCATCAAGCGGTACGTTGCCGTGCCCGTGAAGCCCACACGCAGCACCCCGATGGCGCCGTCGCCAACCTGCCGCACATCGGATTCGAGCACTTCCAACTCCTGCAGCAGCACACGCCCCCGGTCCAGCAGGACCTGCCCCGCCGGTGTTAGCTCCACCTTCCGCGTGGTCCGAACCAGGAGGGGTGTGCCCAGCTGTTCCTCCAGCTGCCGGATCTGCTGGGACAGCGGGGGCTGGGCCATATGCAGCCTGGCCGCCGCCTTGCCGAAATGCCGTTCTTCCGCAACGGCGATGAAGTACTTGAGATGTCGCGTCTCCATTGAGGCCTCTCAGTAGGTCTACTGGCGCACTGCCATGAAACAAGCCTAAGAGCCGGTATTCGTAAAAATAAATACCTATTTATCCGTAACTAGGATCTATTGGGTCCTAATCGCGCCGTAGCCACCCCTTCAAGTGTTGGCATCGCATGCCCATAACCCGGCTGTCGGCGGTCGCGGCTTTGGTGGTCGCCGTAGCTGGCAGCAATTCCTGAGTCGATCAGGACCTGTGTCAGCTGGAGGGTGTTTAGCTGGCCTCCCGCCACGGCAGCAGGCGGCGGGAGCCTGATTCCGCACCCGTTGCATCTCTGCCGCCAAGACTGTCACAGTCAGCGACTAAAACCGCGGGTGCAAGAACGGCTTCGGCTTCCTCTGCGAAGCGGCCAGAACTTTCTTGTTAACGCTCAGCATTTCGGAGAGCACAGCAGAGAGCGCCGCTTCTGGATCCTGACCCAGGGAATGGGCGCGCCAGCCGATGTGCTTGTCCGGGCGGACCAGGATGCCAGGACCTTTACGGGGATTGGCTCCGCCAGTGCGAAATCGAGGAGGACGGTGTCATGACCTCACGGCCTTCACCGATCACCACGGCCTTGAGCTCGATATCCAGGCGATCTGCAACCCGCATAGTGGTGTAACGCCACGGTGGTTGTCTGGCGTCGTTGCTGACGTGAAGGCGGTCACCGTGTGATCCTTCGAGGAAACTCTCACATCCCACTCGAAAGGCATCAACACGATGACCGTTCCCCATATTGTCGACCCGCGACCGTGTTCGGCGATGCCCTGACCGACGCGTCCCCGGATCTGATGCGGTATCTGCTGCAGACCATGATCAACGCTTTGCTGTCCGCTGATGCCGTTGTCGGCGCGGAGTGTGGCGAACGCAGCCCTGACCGCACCACCCACCGCCAAGAATCGGGCCGTGAGAGTACCAGCAGGGCCGGCGCAGTCCGTGAGACAAGTACGGAATTGCTAACTCAAGTGAGACGGCTGGCCCCGGATCCGTCTCAATGCACCTGGCAAAACCCCAGGTCGGTGTTGCCAACTTGACTGAGACCGGACACCGGCCCGACCGACTCGTTAGCCGCGTCCGCGGGCAGTTTTTTGGGACCGGCCAGCCAGTTGGCAGGCGGGGGCTGGGGGGGGTCCGCCTAGGCCTTAGCGGGCGCATCCGCCTGGGGATGCCCGCACTCGACGGCACGCTCCCGGCCGCCGCAGCGATGCGACCAGAAGGCCCACGCGGCCGACTGCCGCGCGGTCATGTCGGGATCCGAACGACTACGAGCGGCGGCTCAGGAGAAGCTCGATTTGAGGTGCGAACGCCAATCCCGCCATCGAGCAAAGGGACCATGCGCCCGGCATGGCGGAGGCGCCTGCCCTAGACAAGATTGTCCATCGCTTCGCAGGGGCTGGTTCCGGGCTGGGCGCGGTGAACAGCCCTTGCCAGCTGACTGATCAGTGCGCCGAGGGTCCGGGCTTCGTCTTCTGCCATTCCAGCAAGGAGGTCGGCCTCTGCTGCCGCGACGCGATCCTCGTAGGCGGCGAGCATCCGCCGTCCGGCTGCTGTAGCGATGATTTTCCGCGCCCTGCGGTCTGCCGGATCCGGGATGCGTTGGACGACGCCGGCGTCCACGAGGGTATCGAGCAGGTAGGTCAGCACGGTCCTGTCGATGACCAGGTGTGCCCCGAGGGCCTGCTGGTTCGGCGGATCTTTGTGCACGACGGCGGAGAGCACCTGGAAGCCGCGGATGCCGGCCGGCATCTCGGCGACAGCGCCCTCGAAGCGGGTCTGGTAGCCGCGCAGCACCAGTGCCAGATGCCATCCCAGGTCGCCCGGAACGGCTGCCGTCGTGGTCCCGGGGCGGGTCTGTGTGCTTTCGGTCATGAACACATTATACCCTCAAGCGTGAAGTTGCGCAGATGTTCTGTGGGGAATATAGTCTGTTACACAACATATATTGATCAGCGAGGACCAGCAGTATGAGCGATGCGCAGCACCGGCCGGCAGAGGCCTGGACGATTGGAATACTCGGGGCCGGCAGGGTCGGAACCGCCGTCGCTCGCCAGGCTCTCAAAGCCGGCTACGACGTGAAGATCGCAACCTCAAGCCGGCAGACGAAATCGCTCTGCTGGTGGAGATCATCACCCCCGGCGCGGTGGCCGTCACGTCCGCCGAAGCGGCGGCGGCGGACATCGTCGTCGTGGCTGTTCCCCTGCACAAGCACCGCACCCTCGACCCGGATCTTCTGGCCGGCCGGACGGTCATCGACGCGATGAACTATTGGGCGCCGGTCGACGGGGAGATCGACGACTTCGAGAACGATGTCAGGTCGAGCAGCGAAATTGTGCAGGCCTACCTCTCCGGCTCGGACATCGTGAAGACGCTAAACCACATCGGCTACCACGACCTCGAAGAAGACGGCCGAAAACCGGGCGCCGAAGGCCGGCGCGCCCTGGCCCTGGCCGGCGCCAGCGTCGAGGCGAAGGCCATCGTGGCCGATTTCATCGACCGCCTCGGCTATGATCCGGTGGATGCGGGTCCGCTCGAATCCGGACGGGCCTTCCAGCCCGGCACCGAGATTTTCAACGGCAGCCACACCGCAGACCAGCTGCGCTCCATCTTGGCCGCGGACCGCGGACCGCGAACCCGCCCGCGCCTGAACCCTGCATTCAACAACCACACAGCACTGCACACAGGAGAACATCATGGAACTGGGCGCCTACAGCTTCGGCGACACCCAACGCAACCCCGACGGGAGCCTCCGGCCCACCGCCGAGGCCATCCGCAACCTCTTCGAGGCGATCGTCCTGGCCGACCAGAACGGGCTGGATTACTTCGGGGTCGGCGAACACCACACCCTGGACATGCCCGCGTCATCGCCGGGTACCGTGATCGCCGCCGCCGCGGCGGCAACGAAGCAGATCAAGCTCGGCAGCGGCGCGAGCATCATCAGCACCGACGACCCGGTGCGGGTGTTCCAGCAGTTCGCCATCGCCGACGCCGTCTCCGGCGGCGGCCGGGTGGAAATCACCGCCGGCCGCGGATCCTCGGTGGAGACGTTCCCGCTCTTCGGCTACGACCTGAACGACTACGACCGGCTCTACGCCGAAAAACTGGACCTGCTGATGACCATCAACAACAGCAAGACCGAAAACGTGACCTGGTCCGGGACCGTCCGGCCTTCACTCGACGAGCTGGCCGTCGTGCCACGGCCGGTCAACGGCTCCCTGCCTGTCTGGGTGGCCACCGGCGGCAGCGCCCCGTCCTCGGTCCGCGCCGGAAAGCTGGGCCTGCCCATCTCCTACGGCATCATCGGCGGAGCCCCCGCCAGGTTCGCCACGCTGGCAGACCTCTACCGCGCTTCCGCGGAGCAGGCCGGGCACACCGGAGAGAATATCAAGGTCTCCGTCGCAGCCCTGGGGCTGATCGCCCCGACCAAGAAGGAAGCCATGGAACGCTTCTACCCCGGCTGGTACAACCTCAACATCGTAATGGGCAAACTCCGCGGCTGGCCCGCCCCTGACAAGCGCCAGTTCTTGGCCCAGGCGGAGTTCCCCGGCGCGTACTACGTCGGAGACCCCGACGAAATCGCCCAGCGCATCGTGGACCTGCACGGCCACATGGGGCACATGCGCCACTTCCTGCAGATGGACATCGGTGGCCTGCCCCAGGAGCACTTTCTGGAATCCCTGATCCTGCTGGCCACCGAGGTCAAGCCCCGCGTCGAACGCCTCTTGGCCGGCAAGTAGCCCCGGAATCAAAGGACTAAGGCAATCATGGAACTTGGTGTCTACAGCTTCGGCGATACACAGCGCAATCCCGACGGGATTTTTCGCTCGACCGCGGAGGCGATTGGCGACCTCTTCGAGGCGATTGTCCTGGCAGGCCGGACCGGGCTGGACTACTTCGGCGTGGGCGAACACCACACGACAGACATGCCCGCCTCATCCCCGGGGCGGTGATTGCCGCCGCCGCCGGGACAACCAGGCAGATACGGCTCGGAAGTTCCGTGAATGTCCTCAGCACCGGTGAAGCCCCTCGCGGTGGTTCCCCGCCCGGTCCGCGGACAGCTCCCGATCTGGCTCGGCATCGGTGGCAGCGCCCCCTCCGCTGCCCGTGCCGGAAAGCTGGGCCTACCCGTCTCCTACGGCATCATCGGCGGCACCCCGGCCCGGTTCGCTGCTTGGCCGGGATGCCGCCGAGGACCTGGACCGCTTCGATGTGGCCTTCCAGGAAAGCTTCCTGGGCCTGGTCGGGTAAATCCTATGGATGGCCTTACCCGAGTGAGAGAGCCGGAAGACGAACAGGTGGTACTTCGTCTTGACCCCGTTCAGCACCACCCAGACTTCGCCGAAATCCACCTCGGCCTCAGCGCCCGGGGCGTGTTCCTGCGGGACGAATACCTCCACTCTGCGCCGGCTTCAAGATCGATCTGGGCCCGGCGGAGCCGCACGTAGTCACGCACGGTCGAATACGACAATTCCCTCGCTCCGTATTCTTCGATGAGCCGGGCAAGGATCCTGCGGGCAGTATGGCGCTGCTTCCGCGGCGCTGTCGTGTCCTCGACCAACATGGCATCGATCACCGCTTTGAACGGCTCCAGCCGCCAGGACACCCCCTGTCGCGGTTTGCGTTCCGGAGGGGCGGCTGATTCCAGAGCCTGCCGCAGTGTTCTTCGGTGAACCCCGTGCCGGACTGCCAGCGCACGGACCGAGAGGCCCTCGACCCGGGCTTCCCTTCGGATTTGCGCGAACAACTCCACCCTCGACTCCATCCAGACCAGCCTTCCGCCTCATCCATCCACCGATGAATCCAACATTGAAGGCGGGGCCACATATAACCGTCACAAGCTGCCCGGCGAGTCACGAAGTGGGGCCAGAGAGAACCGGGTGGATTCTAACCATCGTCGCAACACTGGGTAGTTGGGCGTGGGTGTTTGGGAGCCTCTATTTTGGAAGCCCCAGCGCAAATGCTCTGGGGCGTCGTATCAGAAAGTGGTAGCCGCAGCGGCCGGGAGAACCCTTATTCCGTCAGTCGCGTTGATACCCCACCACATCAACTACATCCTGCGAGCCGCCCGCTCTGTGATCTATAGTTGCCTACCTCTGCGGTCGAAGTCAGCCCGGCGGCCGTCTTCCTCGTCCCAGAACGGCTCGTCATTGCGGCGGACGCGGAGCAGGTAAGCGAGAAATATCACGCCGACAACCACCACTCCCACCGCCAGAAATAGGGCCAACGAATCACCCCGACCAACGAACGCGAGCAGAGCGCTCACCAAGTTGCCCAGGGTTAGGACGACGCAAACCCAGAACGAGAAACGGAAGCCGCCGCGCGTCATTCTCGGCGCCATCCGCCTGCGACCCTCTGTCGCTGACATGGTCGGAGCCTACAACTCCGAGTCAGAGTCGTCCACATGGGGATTGCAGCAATTGTCGCAGCGGGTCGCTCATCACTGGTGGAGGCTCAGGAGTCTGGCGAAACGTTCGGCGGGGGTGTCGTCGTCAAGTATTTTCCGTGGTCGGTTGTTGAGGCCAATGGCGACATCTGCCAGGTGCTGGGGAGTGTAAATGGACAGGTCAGAGTATTTAGGGAAGTACTGGCGCAGCAGCCCATTGGTGTTTTCATTCGTGCCGCGTTGCCATGGTGAGTGGGGATCACAGAAGTAGACCGGAATCCCGGTGGCTGCGGTGAATCCGGCGTGCTTGGCCATCTCACTGCCCTGGTCCCAGGTCAGCGAGGTTCCCAACGCAGGCGGCAGCTGATTGAAGGCCTTGATGAGTCCGTCGCGCAGGTCCTCGGCACGGTTGATTCCGGGCATGTGTACCAGGAGCAGGTAGCGGGTGCTCCTTTCGACCAACGTGGCGATGGCGGAACGGTTCTGGGTGCCCATGATCAGGTCGCCTTCCCATGCTCCGGGAACGGAACGGTCGCCGGCTTCGTCCGGCCGGTCGCCGATCATCAACACGTCGCCGGCGAACCGGGAGGTTCTTCTGGCAATTGATCTGTTGGGTTTCCGTCGGTCCCGGCCGGTGCGAAGGCATTTGACGAGTTCCCTGGAGAGACCGCCGCGGCCGCGGATATAGAGGGCCTGGTAGATCGTTTCGTGGACGATGTGCAGATCCTTGCGCCCCGGGAAGGCCTTCTTCAGCTGGCGGCAGATCAGGGCCGGACTCCACCAGCGGTCCAGCATGGCCTGGACGTAGGTCTTCAGTTCAGGAAGCACCGCGATCTTTCCCTGCCGTGGTCGCTGACGGCGGGTCCGGGCTTTCTTCTGGGCGTAGTGCGGGCGGTATTGTCCCGCCGGATTCCGGTTCCGGCGCAGTTCACGGCTCACGGTGGAGGGTGCTCTGCCCAGCCCGGCGGCTATCGAGCGCAGGCTCTCTCCGGTGCGGTGCCGGTCGGCAATGGTGATCCGCTCTTCCTCGGATAAGTACCGGGCGGAGATGACCGCCGGCTGCTCCCGCACCATGGTGATTGCCGCGTAGGTGCGTGTCCGCCCCGTCGCCGGATCCCGGACCGTGCGGCCGTTGCGCCAGTGCGAGCCGGTCTTCCGCCCTACTCCGACGATCCTGCAGGCTTCAGAATTGTTGAATCCTTGCTTCATGAGCCGAATATAGTGCGCCCGCTCGGCCGTTTTCCCCGCGGGGCCCGGCTTCAACTGCCGTTTCTTGTCTACTGCCATTGCAACTCCTGAAATGCTCAGGTGTTGCGACGATGGTTAGAATCCACCCCGTCCTACCGGGGCCATCCAAGCCTGTCACAGCCAACCCCGTCCGGCCGGGGCCAAAAAGACTTGACATATTCAACCAGATTTGCTCAGATATCTGCCCAACCGATAATCAGTGGCCGGAGCTCCGGTGGCACGGAAGCCAGCAGCTGCAGCCTGGTGTCTGAGTTTCGCGCCGTAGGAGTTTGTTCCTTCGATGGAAAGCAGCACCCTGTGAACGGTTCCTACACTGTGACGCAGGATCCAGGACAGTGCCCGGTTCCCTCCAGCTGTGGTGTCCGGAAATGTTTCGTTGGCGATTTCCTCACCGTTGTCGGTCTCCCATGACTGCCCTCGTAGCTCAGGGGATAGAGAGCCTGCTCCGGAGCAGAAGGTCGGTTGGTTCGATTCCAATCGAGGGCACGCATGATGACGCGGAACATGGTTCGCATCTGTTCCGCGACAGCGAAACACCCTGGTCCTCGGACCAGGGTGTTTCTTTTTCTCCTGGTGCCGCGAGCCTCTCCGGGCCGCTTCCAGCACTGTCGGACCCGTGCAATGCGGGAGATGCTTACTGTAGCTTCGGAATGCTGCTCATGCTGCCTGGGTTGATCAGGTGCTCGCTGGTCCATCCGTTGATGTCGTACTCACCGAGGCATCCGTCCACAAAACTCATCAGCTTGTCGGTTGTTCCCTTGGCCTGCGCACCCTTCAGCAGGTGGATCCGGGTGTCTTCCTGGTTGCCCGCGTAGTTCCGCTCGTAGAGTTCGTGTCGACCGCCGAACTCGGTTCCCATGGAGTCCCACAGAAGTTTCATCAGCTTCACCCGGTCCATGGCCTCTACGCCGTTGGAACCACGAAGGTAGCGGTCAAGCAGCGGCCGCACTTCGGTGCTCTTCCAGTCCTCGGCATGGGAATTGACGTAGATCAGCCCGCTGGCGACATGATTTTCGATGATGCCCTTGATGCGTGGGTACGCCAGCGGCGCAAGAACACGATAGGCCGCGCCTTGGTCGTTGTTCGGCAGAACTGCATCGCCTACCCACGGCTCAGGATTGCGGGCCATGGCCTCGGTCAGACCCCAGAACAGATTGCGCCATGCGAGAATCTCACCCACATGCGCCTGGACACCGCGAAACTGGTTGGTCCCGGTGATCTCTACTGCTTTCAGCACACACCCGGCAATGAAGTCCAGCTTGACGCACAACCGGGTGAGACCGTGAAATGTCAGCCGGGGCAGCCATCCGGACATGGGCGTGAAGTCGTTGACCTTCTGTGGATCACCGTAGGCGAAGACATTCTCCCAAGGAATTTGCACGCGATCCATGACCATGATCGCGTCGTTCTCGTCGAACCGGCTCGACAGGGGGTAATCAAACGGGCTGCCGGTCACTGTCGCCTGGTACTCATATGAGGGCCGGGAAATCAGCTTGACCCCCTTCGCGTTGGTAGGGAGCATGAAGATGACGGCGAACTCTTTCTTATCTACCGGCATCCCGTAGTGACCGATAAAATTGTAGTGAGTCAACGCCGACCCTGTTGCCACGCATTTCGCCCCGGACACCACCAGTCCGTTGTCGTTTTCGCTGACCACGTGCACGAACATGTCCTCGACTTCGGAGGCAGGCCGATGACGATCCACAGGAGGGTTTGCCAGTGCGTGGTTGAGGAACAGCACCTGTTCCTGCGAGTCCTTGTACCATCGCCGTGCATTGTCCTGGTAAGGGTCAAAGAACTCGGTGTTTCCTCCGAGCGTTCCGAGAAACGACGCCTTGTAGTCAGGGGAACGTCCCATCCAACCGTACGACAGGCGCGCCCAGCCGGCGATCGCATCGCGGGACTCTAGTAGGTCCTCGGCCGAGTGTGGGACCTTGAAGAACTTGTGGGTGAAGCCGCCGTTACCCGTATCCGTGGGGCCGGTTATAATGCCGTCCGGGTCATCGTGCAGTGCGTCGTACAAATGGGCTACGGAACGCGCACTGTTGCGGAACGCGGGGTGGGTGGTGACATCTTCCACACGCTGGCCGTAGATGTAGACCTCCCGGCCGTCCTTCAGGCTTTCGAGGTATTCGTCGCCGGTGAACGGGACCGCGGTCGGGGATTGGGCGGACATTCTGTCTGTCGGGTCTGTAACAGTCACGATTCATCCTTAAGGGTTGAGCGGGAATACAGAACTTCTGATGGGTCCACGTACTGTGCGTTGCGGTCCACGGCTGCATAGAGCTGGAGGCCGATCGGGTCGCGCATCTCCTCGGCGATCTGTCCGAGCAGGCCGGCCGACCTGGCTACAAGAGCGAATCCACGGATGATTCCCGGGGGAAATCCCAGATCTGCGAGTGCGGCACCGCACGCTCCGGCACCGTTTACGGGTAGGTGCTTGTCGAACACGTCGGCCTGCACTCGTTCGATGGCCGCCAGTAACGACAGATGCGGCCCCAACACTCCGGCTTCCGCGGCCAGTTCGTAAATGACTGGGGTGCGGGGGTCACCGTTCTTGTGGACGGGGTGGCCGAGCCCGGGTACCAAGCGTCCGCGGGACCGGCTGTCGTTCAAGATCTGCTTCGCGAGATCGTCGTAGTCGGAGTCGCTCCCTAGTTCGCCGGCAGCCGACAGACTCTGATCCAGGAACTTTGCCGCGTCTTCAGTCACGCCCAGAAAGCGGGAGCCGCCGCCGAGTATGCCCGCCGCCATGGCACCCTGTATGGATTCGGGCGCGCTGGTCAAAGTGAGCCGTGCTGCGAGCACCGTGGGCGTGAATCCGTGATCGGCCAGGGCCACGAGAATTGCGTTGAACAGCCGGCTTTCGCCCGGCGTCGGCTGTCGAAGAGCCACCATCCAAAAGGCGAGGTCACCGAAGGACACTTCACCCATGAGTTCCGTGGCGACCTCCTTTCCCAGCAGCCGGATGCTGTCGAGGCTTGATGTACCCAAGCTGGTCCGATAAGTCTCGGTCATGTCAAATTTCCTCTCAAGGGTGTCGCGGCGAGGTCGTACTGATGGCCGTCGGCGGGTAGTCGATGCTTCGCGACTCTGCCCGTTGGGGTGCGGGGAAGTTCGGCGACGAACTGCCAATAGCGGGGCACCTTGAACGCGGCCAAACGCTGCGAAACCCACCTGGCAAGATCCTGCGGTAGCGCGTCGCTACCGTCCGCGAGCCGCACGTATGCCTTGATCTCCTCTTCGGACTGCCCCGCATCCACTCCAACCACCGCACATTCATCGACATCAGGGTGCGCCAGCAATGCTCCCTCGACCTCGGCCGGCGCCAGATTTTCGCCTCGCCGCCGAATCACTTCTTTCTGGCGGGCAACAAACGTGTATGTGCCGTCGCTGTTCTCCGTGACCAGATCACCGGTGTATAGCCAGCCGTCGCGTATAGCTGCGGCCGTTTCATCGGGCAGTCCGTAGTAACCGGGCGTTACGGTCGGGTTGCGCAGCAACAATTCGCCGCTTTGACCTTCCATCACGTCCTGGCCGGCAGAGTCGACGACGCGGACTGAATTCACTTCTCCGAGCGTCGGATGCTGGCGTGGCTCACCGAGCGTTCCGAACGGGCGCGTACCGGGCCTCCAGGACATGCCGTACAGGCTTTCCGACATGCCATATCCGCACACCAATGTGATACCAAAGCGGCGCTCGATTTCTAGGTGGCGGTCCTTTGGCGGCGCCGGAGCGCAGTAGCCACTGACCAGCGGCGAATCCGAGTCGGCGGGCGTCGGGGCTTGGTCCATGAGGAACTCGAACATTGCGCCGATCGCGTTGAATGACGTCGCCCCGTGGCGTCGCGCGGAATCCAGGAAGCCCGATGCCGAAAAGCGCGGCAGCAGTATCAGACCGGCCCCACAGGTCAATGATCCCATCGTGGAGTAGGCGAGGGCATTCGTGTGGAACAGCGGCAGCGACGTCATCAGCCGATCTGCGGCGGAGAGTTGCATCCAGTACGGAAAGCCTTCGCCCGCCATCGTGTAGGCGCGGTGCGTTTGCATGACCAGCTTGGACCGCCCGGTGGTGCCCGAGGTTGGAATCATGATGGCTACGTCCGTCTCGCGGACGGCACTGCCGTCGGTAATGCAGGTTGGCTGTGCCTCCACACTCGGTCTATCGCTAACGATGTCGTCGACGTCAACAATCGTGGCGTCGACGCTGGCAGAAGCCTTTGCCCGGCGCACCGTGCCGATCAGCCCGTTGTCGGTCACGATGACGCGGGCGTGATTGCCCACCTGCGTGAGAAGGCCTGCCAGTTCCGCTTGGGTTCCGCGGGGATTGGTCGGGACAGCAGCGGCGCCGAGTGTCGTGGCGGCGAGAATGGTGAGTAGGTAACGCGGCTCGTTGCGCGCCGTCAGTATCACCAGATCGCCTCGCTCGACTCCGGCCGCCACCAACGACTGTGCCACGGAGTGGACCTGTTCCCGAGCGCTACGGAACGTAATCTCTGTGTGATCGGTGCGCAACCAGGTCCGGTCGCCGTATCGGGCCGCTGCCTCGTCGAGCAACGCTGGAATGGTTCGATCCGTCACTGTCGCAACCTCATCCAGCAATCCTCACAGCACCGATGTGCTTGGCGATCGCAGCGCTGACAACCTCGGGCTTCTCGAAATTGACCAGATGAGAGGAATCGGGAACGACCAGCAGTTTCGCTCCAGGAATGCCCTCGGCGATAGCGGACACGGTGGCGACCGGAGTGGCCGGGTCCTCCTCCCCGGCAATGACCAGCGTGGGCGTCGTGATCTCACCGAGGCGGTCGCGCAGGTCGTACGCCGCGATTGCTTCGCAGCAGCCCGCGTAACCCTCACGCGGTGTGTTTCCGAGCATGTTGAGGAGCCGCTCTGCGCCCTCCGGAGAGCCTTCTGCCCATTCGGGCGTGAACCAGGCGCCGTAGCGCGACTCGATCAGGAAGTCGGTTCCCTCACTGCGCACTCTTGCGGCACGCTGGGGCCAGCTCGGCGGGTCGTAAAACTGTGCGGCGGATGCGCAGATGACCAGCGCGTCGAGCCGATGGCCGTGATGAACGCCGAGCCACTGGGCGATCGCGCCACCGATGGAGACACCGACGTAACTGAAGCGATCGATCCCGAGATCGTCCAGTAGTCCAATGACGTCGTCGGCCATTTCGCCGATGGTGTAGGGGCCTTCGGGGACTTCTGATGCACCGTGCCCGCGCAAATCGTGCCGCAGGATCTGGAAGTCGCCGGAAAGTGCCGTTGCCTGAGGCTCGAACAACCCCAGGTCGGTGCCGAGTGAGGGCCCGAACACAATTACCGGCGCCCCGGCAGGCCCCTCGAGGCGGTAGTTGAGCCGGGCCGTTTTCCCTTGAGTTCCCATCTGCTTCACCTAGTCTTTGTCGATGCGGTAGTGGTTGAGCTTGTCTTCGTCGATCTCAATGCCGATCCCGGGTTTCCCGGAGACATGCATCCGACCGTTCTCGATGACAGGGGTCACGGCGACAATGTCATCGGTCAGCTGCATGAAGTAGTCCAGCTCCCCTGCCCTGTCAGATGTACTCTTGTAAGCCGCCGCGAAGGCCAGCGAACTCAGAGTCCCGACCGTTCCGTCCATCTGGCTGCCCAGGGCCAACCCGATGCCAAGCCCTTCGCATAGCCCGACGATTCGGTCTGACTCGGTGAATCCGGTACGGGCCACCTTGATGCTGATGATCTGCGAATGGTTGTCGAGTATTTCCCTGCCGACCTCGCCGAGACGCGTCACGCTCTCGTCGCCCATAATCGGGATCGAGCTCTTTTCCGCAACCCGGCGGCGAGCCAGTGGACGAAATGCCGGTGTCGGTTCCTCGAGCATAGTGATGCCGACTTCCTCCATCACCGGCAGCAGGCGGATTGTCTCGTCCGCTGTCCATCCCTTGTTTGCGTCTACGTACATGTCGGGCACTTCACCCAGCTCTGCCCGGAGCATGCGCATCGCCCGGGCATCCTCCTTGACGTTTTTGCCGGTCTTGATCTTGAACGTGTTGAAGCCGAAGCGCTCCCGCATATCGCGGGCTTCGTCCACCATGCCCTCAGGTGTGGCCGCAAACAGAATATGGACTACTTCCATCGAATCTGTATAGCCACCAAAAAGCTTGTGACAAGACTGCCCCAGGGATTTGCCAATGACGTCCCAGACCGCCATGTCGACGCCGCCACGAGCCGTGTGATTGTGGCGCAACCAACTCAGCTCATTACGTGCGACCTCACGGTCGAAGGGATCTGTCCCTACCATCGCAGGGCTGAACCAGGCATCGACCGCCTTTACGATCGACTCCTGCGACTCGCCGTAGGTGAAGGGGCGGGCGGGGGCCTCGGCGTGCCCGACCACGCCGTCGTCGGTCGTCACTCGGATGAGAACGTGTTCTGCACTGGAAATACTGGCATGGGCGAATGCCGTCGGTCGTTCCAGCGGAATATTGAACGGTATAGCCTCTATGGAGTCGATCTTCACGATGGTCCTTTCAAGGGCAGGCTGCCACAACGTCGGCGTTGTGGCAGCCTGCATAGTGGTCAGCTTCGGGGAAGGCGGAACTCGTAAGAAGTCGTGAAGTACGGGACGTCGAGGTTCTTGGCCTGCAGGTCCTCGGCGGCGTCGTGCTTGTCCAGCTTCAGGATCAGATCAGGCTTCACCGCTCCAGCGACATCGGAATCGATGTACGGATCCTCGTCGAAGTACAGCTGGCTGGTCAGTGACGTATAGCCTGGAGCGGATGTGACGATGTGCAGGTGCGCAGGCCGGAATGCATGCCAGCCGACAGTAGTGAGGAGCGCGCCGGTCGGGCCCGAGGTCGGGATCTCGTAGGGGACGGGAATGATCGTTCGAACTTCATAGCGTCCTTCCTCGTCGGTCGAGAAACGGCCGCGAAGGTTGAACGCGGGCGGCAGCTCGCGATCGTCGTTGTACGGGATGTTCGAATACGTTCCCAAGTTATCGCTATGCCACAGGTCGACCTGGGCGTTCGCGATCGGCTGACCGTCCGGGCTCGTGACTTTGCCGGAAAAGTACAGGACGTCGCCCGGTTCATCGTCGCGCATCGGCATGACGTACGGCAGCTCGAGGCGGGGGGCTCCCTCAATGAAGTAGGGTCCCTGGATAGCGCCTGGGCTGCCGTCACGAGAATCCGAGTCGACCTGTTCGACTGTCTGCTCGAAGAACACATCGGCGAAGAGCGGCCATTCGCCGGCGACACCAAGGTCGATTACGAACTCCTTGGCAGCGGAGTATTCCTCGTATGTCAGCTTATGTTCCAGGATGACGTCGCGAATGCGCTGCATTATGTCGGCCACCACGGTGGCAGCACGGTTATCGCGGAAGGTCGCTTGTCCGGATGAAGCGGTCATGATTGTTTCCTTCGAGTAGATGGATGGAACGGGGCAGAGACTTTGGCGGAGAACGTATTTAGCGCAGCTGCTGTCAGTCGATCTTCGATGGATGCCGGGTCATCGCCGTCACCTTGATGTCAAGAAACGGAAACATCGGCAGCGATGACAGGAGCTCATGCAGTTCGTCGACGCTCTCGACGTCGAGCACGCTGACGTTGGCATAGCGGCCGGCAACCCGCCAGAGTTCCGGCCACTTTCCCTGTCGTTGCAGTTCCTGGGCGCGTTCGCGCTCGGCGGCCATTAGGCTCTCCAGCCTTGCCTTGTCGATGTCGTGTGGGATAGTGACTTCCATCTGGGCCAGGAAGTGCATAGTAGTCCTTTCGTCAGTTCGGCTGCGCTGTACACCGCAGACGCTTTACTTTCGTCCGAGGCGCTTCTTGATCACGTTGACGTCATCCGAGCTGATGAGGTCAGGGGCGGTCCATCCATTGAGGTCGTATTCGGAGAGGCACTCGTCGACAAACGAGCGGTACTTGTCCGTCTGTCCGCTGGCGTTCTGACCCCACAAGGTCTCTAGTCGGACCGCCTCGTGATTCCCGGAATAGTTGCGCTCATAGAGCTCATGGCGGCCCCCGAACTCGGTGCCGATAGCGTCCCAGATCAATTTCATGATCTTGATGCGGTCGACGCCGGAGCGGTCACCTGATCCGCGGACGTACTTGTCCAGGAACGGCCGCATCTCTGCATTGTTCCAGTCCACGGCATTGGAGTTCTGATAAATCAATGCGCTGCCAAGGTCCTGTTGGAAGATTTCCTTCGCACGGGGGTAAGCAATGCTCGACATCATCCGATAGGTATTGCATGCGTCGACGTTCGGGACCGCAGTACCATCGCTCCAGGTCGTGGGATTGTTGACCATCGAGTCGACGCACGTCCAGAAGAGGTTGCGGTAGTTGAGCAGCTCCCCGACGCGGGTCTGCACGCCACGGAAATCGCCCGTACCCGTCATATCGAGGCCCTTGAGCAGTAGGCCACACAGGAAGTCGAATTTCACGGCAAGCCGGACACAGCCATGCATCATTGCTCGCGGAAGGAATCCGGAGCCAGCGAAGAAGTTGTTGGCCTTCTCCGGCTCGTAGGCAAACACATTCTCCCAGGGCACCAACACCTCGTCGAAGATGAAAATCGCGTCGTTCTCATCAAGGCGTGAGCTCAATGGGTAGTCGAACGGACTGCCCACCGTTGCGGCTGTGTACTCATACGACGGTCTGCAGAACAGCTTCACACCCTTCGCTGCCATCGGCACCATGAAAATGGCACTGTAGCCTTTGGACTTGACCGGCTGATAGCTGCCAATGAAGTTGTAGTGGGTGAACGCCGAACCCGTGGCGACGACCTTCGCGCCGCTGACGATCAGACCTGCGTCGGTCTCGCGAACAACATGTACATTGACGTTCTCGACATCCTCGCCCACACGGTTGCGGTCGATCGGCGGGTTCACGATGGCGTGGTTGACATAAAGGCAGTTCTCCTGGGCCTCTTTGTACCAACGACGTGCATTCCCATCGAAGGGGGCATAGAAGTCAGTGTTCGAGCCCAGCGTCGCCAAGAAACTGGCCTTATAGTCGGGGCTACGGCCCATCCAGCCGTAATTTAAGCGAGCGAAACTCGCAATGGCGTCCGCAGATTCACGCAGGTCAGTGCTCGAGTAGGGGGCCTTGAAGAACGGGTGGGTGTAACCGCCGCTGCCTGTGTCAGTCGGAACCTGAAGGCTTGGGTAGTTCTCTTTGTCGTGCAGAGCGTCGTATTGGCGGGCGACCATGCGCGCGCTGTTGCGGAACGCCGGGTGGGTCGTAACGTCCTTTACACGTTCGCCGTAGATCCAAACCTCGCGCCCGTCGCGGATACTCTCCAGGTATTCCTCACCGTTTAGAGGTCGAGTGGTGACGCCGGGTGCGGGTGCGGGTGCAGTCTGATCTAGGGTCATGATCTTTAAACTCCTTGCCGTAGAGACGAATCTGTCGAAGGCATCTCGTATTCAAGATGCCTGGAGTACTTCGTCGGCGTATCCCCCGACAGTGCGGAACTTGCCGCCGTAGAACAGCAGTGGCTCAACGTCGGGGACGATCGCAAAGTCCCTAACCTCGCCGACATACAAGATGTGATCGCCGCCGTCGTACGAATTCCACGGCGCGCATTCGAAGTAGCCAGCACAACCAGCCAATCTCGGCGGTTGGGCCGGGGCGTGGTGGTACCAATCGATAACGCAGTCCTGCTGTGGTTTACCGGCAAAGTTCATCGCGAGCGGCAGCTGACCTCCCGAAAGGATGTTGACAACGAAAGGCCGGCCTTCTAGGTTCTTGCTAGCGTTGCTGCGCCGGTCTAGGGAGACCAGAATTAGCGCTGGATCGAGGGATACGGCAGTAAAAGCGTTCAAAGTCAGCCCAAGGCGTTCACCGTCGATTTCGTAGGTCACTACGGTGACACCGGTTGCAAAGTGTCCGAGAGAGTTCCGCAGAAGGCGGCTGTCAATAGTCATGAAGCCCATAACCTTTCCTGTTTCTTACGGCCAAACTCATCCTGTTTGTTCGGCCCGACTCATTACATGAAAGTTATCTGGATCACATTTGTCCGTCGATCCGTTCGACGCTGCTTTTGTCCGCTTTGCGCGATCAGTTCTAGCGGCCCGCAAGATGGGTATCAGAACAGAACGGCGGCCGAATCACAGCAGAGCGAAGCCCGGCCACGAAATTAGTGCATTCGTGGTCGGGCTGTCGGGGGTAGCTGCGTTCAGCCGCCGTTGAGCGTACGGGAGGGTGTCTCGCCATAACGCCTGCGGTACTCCGCTGCGAACCTGCCTAGGTGTCCGAAGCCCCAGCGATGGGCCACATCGGCCACTGTGAGCTTGTCGGCATCGCTTCGGCTCAGCTCCTCGTGACTGCGTTCAAGCCGGACGTTCCTGAGGTAGGCCATCGGCGGAACACCGAGGTGCTGTTGGAAACCGTCCTGCAGGCTCCGCACACTTGCGCCGGCCAGTTCGGCCAGGTCGTTGACCGTGAATGGTTTCTCGGGACTGGCATGTATGGCGTCGACGGCGCGCTTGACGATGCGTGGACGGACGGGACGACCCGATTCCTGCAGTGATTCCTGATGGTCGTGCCCCGCAGCAAGGAGAAATCCGGTGGTCACCACCTGCGCGAGCGAACTCGACATCAGCGGGTCATAAAGCATTCCCTCCTCGCGGTCGAGGTCGGCGGCAAGCGTGTGGATCAGCGCGAGCCAGCTTGCCGCGGGTCCTCGAGTCAGGTCCACCAGCGCGTCAAACCTGACAGGAGAACGAAGGGGGTGCCCGACCAAAGTCGTCAGTTCAGCTTCGAGATATTCGCGGTCGATTTTCAAGCCGTACTGTGCGCAATCGGCGCTCCACCGGGAAATCTTCGTCGGCCCCTCCGGTAGGTAAACAGAAGCCAGCCCGGGCATGGAAACACTCACCTGCCGACCAGCCACGGCCTCCACGTGCCCGGACAGCGGGATACTGATGTGGTAGGCATTGCTCAGCTCACCGAAATCAAGACTCACCTCGGCGCCGTAGGCGAGACGGCCTAAGGTGACGCCTCCGAGCTGAACCGTCTTCAGCGACATGTTCAGACCGGAGCCAGCAGCCAAGGCCTGCAGGCGATGAGGATAAAAATTCTGGGCTAAAGCCACGCGCGCCTCGTCCAGGTGCGACGCCCTGTGCTGAATCACTCGGCACGGGCGAACTCCGCCCACCGTCTTTAAAGGTGCTGCTTTCTGCATCACAACCATTTCCTTGATGTAGAAGTCCAAACGAGCCCGCCGGGGGCGGTAAGCGCTCGGTGGCGTTTACTTCCCAACAAATGCCGGAGCCCTACCCCGGCAACTTCTGCGTGGGCGGCGGCCGTCCTGAGAGCTGAGGACCCGTCGGGTTAGTTCTAGGCTTCGCCGGCGCTGGCTTCGTCTTCGGCCCGGTACCAGATGGTGGTGGCCATCGGGTCCGCCTTCTCCTCGATGAGATGGCCGACCAGGCCAATGGCACGGGCCATGACGCCGAGGCCGCGGGCCACATGGGCCGGCACCCCGAGAGTGGAGGCCAACGCGCCGATAGCACCGGTCGCGTTCACTGGCAGCACCTTGCCGGAGCGCTCCGACGCCAGCCGGGAAAGCGCCTGGAGCAGCCGAGAGGAGGAGTCATCGAACCCAAGTTCACGGCACAGTTCGAAGAGTTTGCGGGCCCGTGGATCCACGGGCCTATGGACCGGGTGTCCCAGGCCCGGGATCGGGCGTTTTGCGGCAGCGAACTCGGCAACAATTTCGGCGGCCAGGGCCTCGATCTGCTCGTCGTTTAGTCGGTCCCTCTCCGGCACGGCGTGCCTGCCAGCGGCGGGGAGACGTTCCTGGCAGATCTTCGCGGCGCCCTCGATGGTGCCGACGAAGGTGTTGCCTAGGCCCAGGATGCCGGCTGCCACCGCACCCTGCAGCGATTCCGGTGCGCCGAGGTACGTCATTCGGGCAGCCAACACGCTGGGTGTGACGCCGTGTTCAACCAAGGTGACCACCAGGGCGTTGAAGAGCACCGATTCGCGCTCGTCCGGGAGCCGCTTGAAGAGTTCCAGGTAAGCGAAATCACCGAGGTTGACCGTGCCCAGCATGCCCATCAGGTCCTGGCCGAAGACGGTGACGGTGGTGGCCGTCGAACGGGCGATCTCAGAGCGGATCGGTTTGCCGCCGCGCTCGTTTGCAGGCATGTGATCCAGCCTTTCTAGTAGGAACGGGGCAGGCCCAGGACCTTGGTGGCGATGAAGTTCTTGATCAGATTGTTGCTCACCGGCGCCGTTTGGAACATGCGGGTCTCCCGGAACTTGCGTTCGACGTCATACTCGTCCACAAAGCCGAAGCCACCGTAGGTGTTCATGCAGGCATTGGCGGATTCAAAACTCGCGTCCGCGGCCAGATGCTTGGCCATATTGGCCTCGGCGCCGCAGGGCTTGCCCTGGTCGAAGAGCCGGGCGGCCTCGTAGCGCATCAGGTCCGCGGCGCGCGTCTTCATGTAGCCGTCCACGATCGGAAACGCCACGCCCTGGTTGGAGCCGACCTTGCGGCCGAAAACCTCTCGGCTGTTGGCGTACGCTGTGGCTTTCTCCGCGAACCAGTAGCCGTCGCCGATCGCCTCGGCGGCAAGCAGGATCCGTTCCGCGTTCCAGCCGTCCAGCACATAGCGGAAGCCGTTTCCGACCTCGCCGATCACCGCACTCTTGGGCACTCTCAAGCCCTTGTAGAAGATCTGGTTGGTGGCGTAGTTGAACATGGTGCGGACCTTGACCACTTCCATGGCCTCCGGCTGACGGGCGCGGACCTCGCGCAGATCCACCAGGAACAGCGTCAGGCCCATAGTCTTGTCTGCGGCCTTTTCCGAGGTGCGGGCCAGGAGGAAGAGCAGATCGGATTCATCCACGCGGCTGGTCCAGGTCTTGTGGCCGGTAATGAGGTAGTCATCGCCGTCGGGAACCGCGGGGGTCACGATGTTGGTGGTGTCCGAGCCGGCGTCCTCGGTAATGGAGAAGGCCTGCAGTCGCAGTTCTCCGCTGGCAATACCCGGCAGGTAGGCCTGCTTCTGGGCCGCGCTGCCGTGGCGCAAGAGTGCACCCATTGTGTACATCTGGGCGTGGCAGGCCGCGGAGTGACCGCCGGAATGGTTGATTTCCTCCATGATGACGCTGCCGACGGCGAGGCCCTGCCCACCGCCGCCGTATTGAGTGGGGATAAGCGACGCTAGCAGTCCGGACGCGGTCAGGGCGTCGACGAACTCCTGCGGGTACCGACGGTTCAGATCCGTTTCGCGCCAGTATTCCGCCGGGAACTTGGAGCAGATGGTCCGTGTCCGTTCCCGGTACTCATCCAGCTTGTCTTGCAGTTCGGGCATAGGGATTCTCCTCGGATCGCAATAATGCGCTGCCCCCGTTGGGGTGCACGTGCGACTGCTGGGAAAACCCTACATAATATATTTTATCCTTACAAGGTCTCCGTAGCGTCGTGGTTGCCGATCGGGGCGGCGCCTGGGGACTGTGCCCGTTTTCATGGAACTAACGATGGTACAGCGACAAGCTGTGACAAAGAAGGAAGCCCTCGCCTATAAGAGCGCCGATCGTGCGGGGAAGTCCCGGATCCTGGTCGAGCTGACCGGTTGGCACCGCGACTACGCCAGGTCGGCCCTGCGGGAGGCTCTGGTTCCGAAGATCGTCAAGCCCTGGCCCGACAGGACGCCGGTCTACGGCCCTGATCTGCTGCCACCGTTGGTCAGGTGCTGGGCGGTGCTGCGCGCCCCTGCCGGCAGGCTGCTCGCTCCGATGTTTCCGGTCCTGGTGCCGCTGCTGCGCCGGGACAAAGAGCTTGCGATCACGGATGTGCAGGCCGAGCTACTGATGCGGATGAGCGCGGCGACCATCGACCGTAGACTCGCCGGGGAGCGGGCGAAACTCTTCGCGCGGGACCGGTCCTATGCCAAGCCCGGTACGCTCCTGAAGTCTCAGATCCCGGTCCGGACCTGGGCCGAGCGGGACGGCGCCGTCCCGGGGTTCGCGGAGAGCGATCTGGTCGGCCACGGGGGAAGCAACTGTTTCGGGGAATGTGTTCCATCCTCACGGTGGCTGATATCTCCACGGGCTGGACGGTGAACCGGTCCGTTCGGAACAAGGCGGCCAAATGGGTCTTCGAAGCCCTCTAGCACGTCATCGCGGTATTCCCTTTCCCGATCATCGGGATCGATTTGGACAACGGCTCCGAGTTCATCGATGACCACCTGCTGGGTTACTTCCATGCTGACCAGATCACTTTTCACCCGGCCCCGGCCGGGGAACGAGCACGACGGCGCCCACGTGGAACAAGGCAACGAATCATCCTTCCCGGCGATATTGCAGTGAGGCGACCCGAGGTCCGGCATAAGAACGAAAGGCCGCTAGATCATTGACACGGGCGCATTTATCAAGAAAAGATAACGCTCAATACAAAATATATTCGTCGATGATATCGTGTGATACGGAGTCCCCAGATGGAAGAGTCCCCAGTCGAAAATCGGGTAGTGGCAGGTTGGAATGGCAGGTTCTTCGAGGATTTCACCGTAGGGGACATCTACTACCACCCGGCCGGCAAGACCGTGACCACAACGGACAACCAGTGGTTTACGCTGTTGACGCAGAACACCTCCAAGACGCATGTCGATGCCAACTATGCGCTGCAGACCGAACAGGGCAAGCCGCTGGTGGTCTCCACATTCACGCTGGCGCTCGTCACCGGGCAGTCCACCACGGACCTGTCCATGAACGTCTTTGCGAACCTGGGCTGGGACGAGGTCCGGATGCCGGCGCCCGTGTACGAAGGGGATACGATCTATTCCCGCTCGAAGATCCTTGCCCTGCGCGGCTCCGGGTCCCGCCCCACCACCGGCATCGTCACCGCCGCCACCGAAGGATTTAACCAGGACGGGACCATCGTGCTCTCCTACCAGCGAACATTTATGGTCTACCGCCGCGGCCAGGGGCCGCAGGTCAGCGACGTCCGCCCGGATGAGGCCACCCTGCCAAATGTGAAGGCCGGTAAATGAACCCGGCCCCCATCCCGGTGGAGACAGCGGTCACCGCCCTCTTTGTCCCCGGCGACCGACCCGAACGCTTCGCGAAGGCGGCCGCCAGCGGCGCGGAAGTGATCATCATCGACCTCGAAGACGCTGTCGGCCCGGATTCCAAGGCCGCGGCCAGGTCCGCGACGGTCCGCAGTCTGAGAGCTCAGTCGGCTGTCGGCGGCATCCGGGCGTTGGTGCGAATCAATCCCGCCGGAACCGATGCCTTCAGAGCGGATCTTGCCGCACTGCTGGCGGACGGCGCTGTGCCTGCGAAATCACTATCCAGCCTGCTCGGCGTCGTGCTGGCCAAGGCCGAAAATGCGGCGGACGTTGAAGCCCTGCGCGCCATGCTGCCGGATCACCTGGCCGTGGTTCCGCTGGTGGAATCAGCGATGGGGCTGCGCGAGGCGGACGCGCTGGCGTCCGTCGCCGGTGTCACCCGGCTCGCCTTTGGCGGGATCGACTTTGCCCTGGACATCAACGCCGGCAGCGGCGACCAGTACCTTGCTTACGCCCGCTCGCGGCTGGTCATAGCATCCCGCGCGGCCGGCATTGCCGCACCGCTAGATTCTCCCTCCACGGAAATCACGGACCAGGCGGTGGTCGCCGCATCCGCCGCGCTGGCCAAGGGCTTCGGCTTCGGGGGGAAGCTTTGCATCCATCCGGCGCAGCTGGGCGCGGTTGCCGCAGCCTTCCGCCCGACAGCTCGGGAGACGGCATGGGCGAGAACCGTAGTGGAGGCCTTTGGCGGCGCTGGCGGCGCCCTCCAACTTGACGGCGTAATGGTGGACGCCCCCGTCGTGGAACGTGCGCGGCGGATTCTCCAACTGGCAGGACAGGAGCAGTAATGGCAGGCCTCCCACTCGAAGGGATCACCGTCGTTTCACTCGAGCAGGCGGTCGCGGCCCCTTTCGCCACGCGCCAACTCGCCGATCTGGGCGCCCGGGTCATCAAAGTCGAGCGGGACACCGGAGACTTCGCCCGCGGCTACGACACCAAGGTCAATGGCATGGCCAGCTACTTCGTCTGGCTGAACCGCAGTAAGGAAAGCATTGTTCTGGATCTGAAGTCCCCGCAGGACCTTGGCGTGCTGAAGAAGCTCGTGTCTAGGGCGGACGTGCTGGTGCAGAACCTGGCTCCAGGCGCCGCCGATCGCCTCGGCATCGGAGGCGATGACGCCTTAGCGTTGAATCCTCGGCTGATCCATGCGTCCATCTCCGGCTACGGTAAGGGCGGTTCGTACGAACAGAAGAAAGCCTACGATCTGTTGGTCCAGTGTGAGGCCGGCCTGCTCAGCGTCACCGGTACGCCGGAGGAACCCGCCAAGGTGGGGATTTCCATCGCCGACATCGCCGCGGGCATGTACACCTACTCCGGGATCTTGACGGCGCTGATCCAGCGCGGCCGGACCGGACACGGGGACGTCCTGGAGATTTCCATGCTGGAGGCCCTGGGCGAATGGATGCAGCAACCGTACCTCTACGCAGAATACGGGGGCGTCCAACAGCCTCGCAGCGGGGCCGAACATGCCACCATCGCCCCGTACGGTCCTTTCCCGGCAGCCGACGGTACGGTGTTCTTCGCGATCCAGAACGAACGCGAATGGGCAGCCTTCTGCGCAGAGGTGCTCAGGACTCCAGAGATGGCAGCGGATCCTCTCTTCGCCGGTAATGCTCTGCGTGTGGACAACCGTCCGATGCTGCATGGGAAAATCAACGCCGTCCTCTCCGGTCTCGGCGCCAACGAGGTGCTGTCGCGGCTGGACGCGGCGAAGATCGCTAACGCTAAATTGCGCACTCTGCACCAATTTTCCCAGCATCCGCAGCTGATCGAAAGGGGGCGCTGGAGCCAAGTGGATTCCCCTGCCGGACCGGTGCGTAGCCTCATACCGCCCGTTTCCACCCGCACCTCGACCTACCGCATGGATGCCGTCCCCGGCATCGGTGAGCACACCGAAAAGATCCTGACCGAACTGGAGGAGTCAGCATGACCGACATCAGCTTCGCCCGCCAACTGGCACGGCATGTCACCGCAGACCATGAGCTCAACGCAGAAATCACCGGCTGGATGAAACTGCTGCTGCTGGACTACTACGCCGTCACCACCGGCGGGGTCGAACGCGATTCCGCCGTCGTCGCCCGCAGCGCGGTCAACACCGCGAGTACCCAGACCGAGTTCCGCCCGGCATCCGTCCACGGCACCAACCTGTGGTCCACCCTTGAGGATGCCGCCCTGGTTAACGGGATTACCGCCCACGGGTTGGAACTGGATGACACCTTCGAGGAGTCTTCGCTACACCCGGCCGTGGTTATCTTCCCGGCGGTGCTGGCGCTGGCTGACGAACGTGACTACACCGCGCGGGACGTGCTGTATGCGGCGACCATCGGCTATGACGTGATGTGCACCGCCGGTGTCCTGCTCGGCGCGGCGGAAAGCTACGGCCGCGGCTTCCACCCCACCGGGGTAGCCGGCGTGCTCGGCGTCGCAGCAGCCGTCGCAGTCTTGTTCGAGCTGAGCGAGGACCAAACGACCCACGCCCTGGGCCTGGCAGCGAATATGGCCGCGGGTAGCCTGGAATTCCTCTCCGACGGCTCCTGGACAAAACGCCTGAACGCCGGCCACGCCGCAGCCAGCGGCATCCGCGCAGCGAGGCTCGCCGCCGCCGGTTTCACCGCCCCGGAGACCTCCATCGGAGGCCGCGACGGCTTCCTGAACCAGTACGGCCATGGCTTGGTAGAGGGCCGCAGCCTGGGCCTCGTATTCGGCAAGAGCGCGCTGGACACCAGCATCAAGTTCTACCCCTGCTGCCGGTATATGCACGGCAACATCGACCTGCTGCGCGACCTCCACAACGAGTACCCGGAGCTGGACATCGCCGACATCGAATCCATCGAGGTCGGCGTCATCAAAGCCGGCGCCACCCTAGTCTCCGAGCCGCCGGCCCGCAAAATGGTGGTGAACACCCCCGTGGATGCCCAATTCAATATGCCGTTCGGTGCGGCCGTGGCACTCACAACTGGCCAGGCGACGGTCGAACAGTTCGACAACGCCCCGGCCGTCGCCGCCGAGCTGGCTCCGTGGCTGGAAAAGGTCCACTGCTACACCAGCGACCGGCTCGAAGCGGCCTTCCCGGCCAGCTGGCAGGCAGAGGTCAGCGTCCGGTTCAAGGACGGCCGCGTCGTCAACAAGAGTGAGGACTCCTTCCGCGGCGCCCCGCAGGACCGGGCCACCCACGGACAACTGGTCGACAAGGCTGCCGGCCTGCTGTCCCCGGCTGCCGCCCGCGCCCTGGACGAATCCATCGCGGAGCTGGTGCTGGACGCACCCCTGACCGGGCAGGTCACAGTGCCGCAGAAGGACTCAGCCGTCAGATGAGCCGCCCACCCAGCCCAGAGCATCTCCACCTCCCCTGCCCGCGAGGCCCGGCGCGTAGAAGGGTTTTTGGAACTGATTCCCCGCCGCGGTTTCCAGGTGGCCCCGCTCAACGGCGATGATAGTCGCGATCTGTTCCAGATCCAGGGACTGATCGCCGGAGAGCTGGCGGCCCGGGCTGCTGCGGCGGCTACAGACAAGGACATAGAGGAACTGGAGGCCCTGCACCATGAGCTGCTCTCCGCCGCCGGACAGAAGGATCAGCTGCTGTTGAAAGAGAAAAACCATGCATTCCATCGGGAGATCAATCTGATCGCCGGATCGCGCACGCGAAGCCATGCAGGAGCACACGGATGCATGCCCGCCGGCTACTGGCCCGGCAGCTCACCGAGCGGGCGTCAGCCTGAGGGCACAGAACGAATGATGGGTGTCGCGGAAAGATGTGCAGATGGTCTTTCTCCGCCCGGGGCAGCAGCCGCGGAGTCGGACGGGCTCCTCGAAGGGAGGGACGCCATCTGACAGGGCCTGCCGCTCACGGAGGCCGCTTCGGATGGCTCCTCCAGTCTCCCTATCGGCTGCTAGGCCAGTCTAGCGGCCCACAGGTCCTCCGCCTTGAATCGGTCATCGGGGTACGGCAGGAAGGCGCGGGCAAATACCCTCCGAGCGTGTCGGACCGCGGATCAGGCGGTGCGGTCCTCTCGCGCCGCTGCAGGCTCGTCCCCGTCGCTCGCGGCTACCCGCCGGTCGAAGTAAGCAGCCAGCAGCTCCCCGGAATGTATCAGGTGATCGTGCATCACGGACCGGGCAGCAGCTGGGTTCCGGTCGCGGATACTTTCCAGCAGTGCCGCATGGTCATCCACGGTGGCCTCGGGCCAGCCTGTGATGGAAGCGTAAAATTCACGGGGCACGTAGCGGGACAGTAGAACCAAGGTCCAGATGATCTTCCGGGAGCCGGCCATGAGGTTGATTTCCCGGTGGAATGCATGGTTTTTCTCTTCCAACAGCAGCTGATCTTTCCGCCGGGCGGCATCGATGAGCGCGTGGTGCAGCGCGTCCAGTTCCTCTATGTCCTCGTCTGTAGCCGCCGCAGCAGCCCGGGCCGCCAGCTCTCCGGCGATCAGTCCCTGGACCTGGAACAGATCGCGAATATCATCGCCGTTGAGCGGGGCCACCTGGAAACCGCGGCGGGGAATCAGTTCCAAAAAACCTTCTACGCGCAGGGCCTGCAGGCCCTCCCGTGCCGGAGTGGTCGAAATGCCTAGGTCCTCGGCGACGCTCTCGGCCAACACGGGTGTCCCCGGTTTCAACTCACCCGACATGATCCGGGCCCGCACATGCGCAGCTGCCTCCTGGCTTAGCTGGGGGCGGGCGGGTTTCTTCTGGGGCTGCCGGGGCATGGAGAGACTTTTCTTTTGGCTAAATATTTGCTCGTACCAAAGATACGTCATGCCAGTGTCCGCTCCCGTGCATCCCGTCGATCTGGTGGTGCCAACCAGTTATCAACGTGCGCGGCTCCGGCCACGTTGATAACTGGTGGACCCGGAGCGCTGCTAAGGAGTCCGGTCAAAAGAAGGGATGTGACGATCGACAGTGACTACCATGGAATGGACCAGATGCTGACTCAGTTCCTCCTCACTTAGGCGACCGAAGCTGCGCACGTAGTTTTCCTGCTCGTACAGAGCCCTCGACGCGGCCAGCTCGCGCTCCGCTAACGTCGCCGTCATTGACGTACCTTTCACGTTTCTGCCGCCGAGCCGGGCCCCGGAGGCGAAACCCATGCCCCTTCCGGTCAGACCTCCGTGCAAACGCCTTCGATACAGACGGGTGGCCGTAGAGAACGAAGCTGCCTCCGGTCTCCTCCATGACCGAGATGTTTGTGTAGCCCGGGCCGAAGTATGCCTGGCCGAGTACGACCTCGACGGCTGGACTATCCCGGATCTGATCAGCAACGACGACGTCAGCCTCTTCCTCAAACGCAGCTGACATCCACACGGCACCCGGGAAGCCCGTCTACGGGCGTGCTTCCCGGGCACTCCTCAAGGAGGCATAACGATGGCAGCCACCCTCAATGACCACACACCCCACCTATAACTCCAACCGACTCCCTCTGGCACCGAGTGCCGTCACACGACCTCTCGGATCCCCATCGCCATCGCCATCGCCATCGCCATCGCCATCGAGCAGCTCGGAATCAAGGACTGCCCCCGGTTTTGTTGACTCTCTGACCTGCCCCAGGTCAGTGAGTCAACCAAAGCCGGGGCATTCCCACGCTTCACGGCTCGCCAACTGGGCTGTCAGTCTCGCCAACTAAGCTGGCAAGCCACACCACTGTCGATTGCCAAGGCAGTTGGCCTATTGACAGGATAGTTGGCCATTCTTGCCAAGGGGCTCTCTGCCCCACCGGCCGAGACCATCACCACGTTAGCGGTGGTCTCCACGGCAGCCTCGACTCGACCTGTATCCCGCCGTCGTACGAATCCTCACCTTTGCGGTTGAGTACCTCGAGCTCTACTGGCCGATCACCAACGGCCACAAGGACATGCTTGTGCACCCACGCCCCGAGCGCCACAAGGACATGTTTGTGCACCCACGCCCCGAGCAACGACGGCTCTACACTCATCTGCGGCCACGCCTGGAATGGATCGGATCGGCCCCGGAAAGCTATCGGATCATCGATGGCGTCGTCGCCCTGATAGCAGCGCTCAGCCTCCGCGACAGCGAATTCCTCCCGCCCCGGTCCTGATGAACGAACCCCACGACGGTTTTTGGCCAACTCCGCTGACAACAGGAGACCATCCGCGACCCTGAGATAGGCGCAATTCTCTTGGCCACCTACCTACTGCGCTGGCCAAGTAGGCTGGCAAGCCACATCCTGCCGTCATTCGTGTCGGTTTCCCCCGGAATCCGTTGATTCAAGAAACGCTCAGGGAAGTCTTCCGGGTGGAGGGTTTTGCCGAGTCTGTGGCAACGGTGTTTTGGGACGAGGTAGAGTTCTTCCTGCGCCGGCGAGCAGGGGACGATCGGCTAGGACAGACTAGAATTGACGGATTATGGCCAGTCAGCAGAATGATCTGCCCGCCCCGCCTCGCGCCTTTCGGTTCACCACGCAGGGCATCGCGCCCGTCAACCGTGTCCAGCTGTGGGAGGGCCATAACGCCAAGGCCTTGATTTCGCTCGATATCCGGACCATCGACGAGTCCCCGCTGCAGGCGGCTGAAGTGAATCTCCAGTTCCCGTCCCTGCGTCTTGCCCACGTGCACGGGACTGCCCAGATTGTGGAGCGTTCGGAATCGTTTATCCGGCAGAACCCCACCGATATGGTGGCGGTTTTCTTCGCCCTGGCCGGTGATGCGTTCTTTTACCACCGCGGCGGCCACGAGTCCCTGAAACCGGGCCAAGCCATCATGTACGATGCAGACCTGCCGTTCATGCGCGGTTTCGCGCAAGGGCTTCAGGAACTTGTCCTTACCCTTCCCCGGTCGCTATTCCTGGAGCTGTCCGGCGGGACTGCCCTCAAGCGACCGGTGCGGTTCGATTTCGGACCTGGCGCGGGCCCTCAGGGGCAGGAGCTCGCCCGGCGGATCCGCGCAGCGCTGGCGGCCGAGCAGCCGACGGACGACGCCGAGGATACCGTCATTGAACTATTCCGCTCTATCGCTTCAGGCGGCAGCGCCGGCAGTGACTCCGGTTATCTGGCAGCCGCCAAAGGATACATAGAACGGCATCACAGCGATCCGGAACTTTCGACGGCGGAGGTGGCTGCCGCCCTTGGCATCAGTGAGCGGCAGCTAGGGCGGGCCTTCGCGGCTGCGGGGCTCACGCCGGGACGATATGTGCTGTGGCTGCGGCTGGACCGCGGCCAGAAGCTTCTGGCTTCGCCGGCCGCGGACGGCTTGAGCATTGGCGAGATCGCCGCGAGGGTCGGTTTTCAGTCCCAGAACTACTTCGCCCGTGCCTATAAAGAGCGATTCAACGCCACGCCACTACAGACGCGCAAGGCAGCCAGGGCAGGCGTAGCGCTGGAGTAGCCCGCAGCTGGAACGGGTCTTTTAGTACTGCGCCGACGCTTTTTAGCACCCGCCGGACGCATCAGCGCCGACCACGTCCAAGGGCGGTAGTGATCTGCAACACTTCCTTGGAAGGCATGGTCCGGCTGCATCACCACCGCAAAGCCCGGCGCCGGCCAATGCGCCCAACCACAACCAACGGAGGTTGTCATGCCAGTTTTCAATGACGGAATCACCGCCACTGCCCGCCCGGAAGGTACCGGCGCCGTCACTACCGACGTGCTGATTGTGGGCTCCGGCCCTGCCGGCAGCTCCGCATCACTGTTCCTCGCCAACCAGGGCATCCCGAACATCATGATCACCAAGTACCGCTGGACCGCCAACACGCCCCGCGCCCACATCACCAACCAGCGCACCATGGAGGTGCTGCGCGACGCCGGCATCGAGGACCAGGTCCTGGCCGAGGCAACACCGCACGAACTCATGGGTGACACGGTCTATTGTGAATCCCTCGCCGGCGAGGAGATCGGCCGCCGCCCTACCTGGGGCACGCGTCCCGATCGGCGGGCTGACTACGAACTCGCATCACCTTCAATGCCGTGCGATATTCCGCAGACCCTGCTGGAACCGATCATGGTCAAGAATGCGGCGATGCGTGGCACACAGGTCCAGTTCTCCACTGAATACCTGTCCCACACTCAAGACGCAGACGGCGTCAGCGTACAGGTGCTGAACCGTCTCACCGGACACGAGTACACAATCCGGGCGAAGTACCTCATCGGTGCCGATGGTGCGCGCTCAAAGGTAGCCGCCGACATCGACCTTCCCATGGAGGGGCTGATGGATATCGGTGGTTCCATGAACATCACGTTCAAGGCGGACCTGACCCACCTCGTGCAGCACCGCCCGTCAGTCCTGTACTGGGTGTTCAACCCGGGCTCCAATATCGGCGGCCTCGGCGCCGGCCTGATCCGGATGGTCCGCCCGTGGAATGAGTGGCTGATCTGCTGGGGCTTCGACATCAACGGTGAGCCGCCGGTCTTGGACAAGGACGAAGCAATCCGGATCATCCGGAACCTGGTGGGCGTCGCGGACCTTGACGTCGAAATCCTGGGCTACTCGCTGTGGGGCAACAACGAACAATGGGCCACCCACCTGCAGAAGGGCCGCGTCTTCTGCGCCGGAGACGCCATCCACAAGCACCCGCCGAGCCACGGACTCGGCTCCAACACGTCCATTCAGGATTCCTACAACCTGGCCTGGAAGCTGGCCGCCGTCATCAAGGGCCAGGCCGGTCCCGAACTGCTGGAAACCTACTCCACCGAACGCGCCCCCGTGGCTAAGCAGATTGTAAACCGGGCCAACCAGTCCAGCCGCGATTACAAGCCTATCTTTGACGCCCTGGGGGTCACGGACGCCATCACGGATCAGGAATTCACCGAAAAACTTCAGCTGCGCAAGGAAAACTCGCCCGAAGGTGCCAACCGCCGCACGGCACTGCGCGCCGCACTCGACGCGAAAGACTACGAGTTCAACGCACAGGGCACGGAGATCGGTCAGTTCTATGAGTCAACGGCTGTAGTGAGCGACGGCGGGGAGCGGCCAGCGCTGACAGAGGATGAGCTGTTGCATCACCAGAAGTCCACATTCCCTGGCCTCCGGCTGCCACACGCCTGGCTGGGAGACGCAAAGTCCAAGTACTCGACCCACGACATTGCCAAGGGCACGGGTTTCACCATTTTCACCGGGATCACCGGTGAAGCATGGGCAGACGCCGCGGCCAGAGTTGCCGATCGCTTGGGCGTCGAGCTCAAGGCAGTGGTGATCGGTGAAGGCCGGGAGGTCCAGGACCTTTACGGGGATTGGCTCCGCCAGCGCGAAATAGAAGAGGACGGCGTCATCCTGGTCCGCCCGGACAAGCACATCGGCTGGCGCGCCCACGCCATGGTTCAGGATCCGGAAACGGCGCTCTCTGCTGTGCTCGCCGAAATCCTGAGCATTGATAAGAACGATTCCGGCCACTTCGCAGAGGAAGCCGAAGCCGTTCTCGCCCCCGCCGGTCTGGGCCGCTGACGACCGACTGCCCAACTGGTGCGGGGCCCAAAGTGGGGCTGAGGAATCACGGAGTCCGCTCACGCACACAGGATGTATCGACAAAGGAGTCATCATGACAGTAGAAACCCAGGCAACCGCCGCCGCTTCAGGTGCAGGCGCAACCGCCCGCTTCCGCGAGAACAAGCACTTCGCCGCGGCCACCAGCCAGGAACGCGTCAGCAAGATTGCCGGCCGCGTCATCAAAGCCATCAACGACACTGTGCTGGAAGAAGAGGTCAGCTACGACGAATACAACGCCCTGAAAGCCTGGCTCATTAAGGTCGGCGAAGACGGCGAGTGGCCGCTGTTCCTTGACGTCTGGGTTGAGCACTCGGTCGAGGAAGTGGCCAATGCGGACCGGCACGGCTCCAAGGGAACCATCGAGGGACCGTACTACCTTCCGGGCTCGCCCGAGCAGCACTCCCCGGCAACACTTCCGATGCGTGACGATGAACCCGGCACCCCTCTCCTCTTCCAGGGGCATGTCACCAATGTTGCCGGCCAGGCCCTTCCCGGCGCCAGCATCGAGATCTGGCATGCAGACGATCTGGGCTTCTACTCGCAGTTCGCGCCTGGCCTGCCCGAATGGAACCTTCGCGGAACTGTGGTGGCGGACCAGGACGGCAACTTTCAGATCAACACCATGCAGCCCGCGCCGTACCAGATCCCTACGGACGGTGCCTGCGGACAGCTCATCGCCGCGGCTGGTTGGCACGCGTGGCGCCCGGCCCACCTGCACCTCAAAGTGTCGGCGCCGGGGCATCAGCTCATCACCACCCAGCTGTACTTCGAGGGTGACGAACACGTGGCGGATGATATCGCTTCGGCTGTGAAGCCGGAACTGGTGCTTGCCCCGACTAACCGCGCCGATGGCGCCGGGCGTGAAGTCACCTACAACTTCGTTCTGGACCCGGAGGAGTGAGGGAAATGACTCAGGAAGCAGTCCCCGTCGACCCGCGCGAGTTGCGGAACGCTTTCGGCCAGTTCGCCACCGGCGTCACCGTTGTGACCTGCCGGTCCGACGACGGTGTCCCGCACGGCGCTACGGTGAACGCCTTCACCGCGGTGTCACTGGACCCGCCGCTCGCCCAGGTGACGCTCACCCGCACCTCGCGGGCCGCGCAGTACCTTGACGGAGCCCCCTTCGCCATCAACATCCTCTCCCAGGACCAGTTGGACGTTGCCTGGCACTTCGCCGGCAAACCACTGTCCTACGAGCCGGCCTGGGCCCTGGACGGAAACGTTCCGATCCTGCTGGAAAACAAGGCAACCCTGGAATGCACACCCTGGGCGATCTACGACGGCGGCGACCACATCATCGTCATCGGCGAAGTCCAAAAGCTCGAGGTAACAAACCGCGAACCCCTGCTGTTCTTTGGCGGGAAATTCCGCGAAATCGGACCCCTGACCGGCTCGAGCCACTGGCACCACAGCGGTGACTCACTGGAATCCGGCTGGTTCTCAGGAGCGGACTCCTTCAAAGCCTTCAACAGCATCTAAACCCGCAATTCTTACCGAAAGGAATCGACATGACCGAGATCATGGATGACACAGCACCCACCACCGCCCCCACGATGGGTGAGCGGACTACGCCGGCGAACCCGAAGATGCCGATGACGGGGGACGAGTACATCAACTCGCTCAAAGACGACCGTGAGGTCTGGATCTACGGGGAACGGGTCAAGGACGTCACCACCCACCCCGCCTTTCGGAACTCGATCCGTATGGCGGCCCGGTTGTACGACGCGATGCACAAGCCCGAGCTGCAGGACAAGCTCATGGTCCCTACCGACACCGGGTCCGGCGGCAAGACCATGTCCTTCTTCCGCACACCGCACAGCGTCGAGGACCTTAAGAAGGACCGCGTCGCGATCGAGACCTGGGCGCGGATGAGCTACGGCTGGCTGGGCCGCTCGCCCGACTATAAGGCGGCGTTTCTGGGCACCCTCGGCGGCATGCCGGACTTCTACGAGCCCTTCCAGGAGAACGCCAAGCGCTGGTACAAGGAGTCACAGGAAAAGGTCCTGTACTGGAACCACGCGATCATCAACCCGCCGGTGGACCGCCACCTCCCGCCGGACCAGGTCGGCGATGTCTTCATGAAGGTCGAGAAAGAAACCGACTCAGGGCTGATCGTCTCCGGCGCCAAGGTCGTCGCGACCGGATCGGCGATCACCAATTACAACTTCATCGCCCACTACGGACTGCCGATCAAGCGCAAGGAATTCGCGCTGATCTGCACGGTCCCCATGGATGCCCCCGGCGTGAAGCTCATCAGCCGTGCCTCGTACAGCCACCAGGCTGCCGTGATGGGTACCCCGTTCGATTACCCGCTCTCGAGCCGGATGGACGAGAACGACTCCGTCTTTGTTTTCGACAAAGTCCTGATCCCGTGGGAGAACGTCTTCGCCTACGGCGACGTGGAGAAGATCAATAACTTCTTCCCGCAGACCGGCTTCATCAACCGTTTCACCTTCCAGGGCGTGATCCGCCTCGCCACCAAGCTGGACTTCATCGCCGGACTACTGATGAAGGCCCTGGAAGTCGCCGGCACGCAGGACTTCCGCGGCGTCCAGACACGCGTCGGCGAGGTGCTGGGCTGGCGCAACATGTTCTACGCCCTGATCGACGGCATGACACTGAACCCGGACCAGGGCCCGAACGGCACCGTGCTGCCCAAGCTGGACTACGGCCTGTCCTACCGGATGTTCATGTCCATCGGCTACCCGCGGATCAAGGAAATCATCGAACAGGACGTCGCGTCCGGCCTGATCTACCTGAACTCCTCCGCGCTGGACTTCAAAACCCCCGAGATCCGCCCGTACCTCGACAAGTACGTCCGCGGCTCCGACGGCGTCGAGGCCGTGGACCGGGTCAAGCTCATGAAACTCCTCTGGGACTCCATCGGCACCGAATTCGGCGGCCGCCACGAACTCTACGAACGGAACTACTCCGGCAACCACGAGAACGTGAAAGCCGAGATCCTCTTCGCAGCCCAGGCCCAGGGGACCACGGACTACATGAAGGGCTTCGCGGACCAGTGCCTGGCCGAGTACGACCTCGACGGCTGGACCGTGCCGGACCTCATCAGCAACGACGACGTCAGCCTGTTCTTGAAACGACACTAGCCGACGGGAAAAGGTTGCAGGTACGGCACGGCATTCCGTGCCGTACCTGCAACCGGCTCGTCAGTAGCGCGATCCGCCCACACCGACCTCCTGGTCGCTGTGGGCGGGGGTTCCGCCGTCGCCCTGGCAAAAAGCGATCGCCGGGACCACCGGACTTCCCATCGTCGCGGTACCCACCGGTTACGCCGGTTCAGAAACCACCAACGTCTGGGGAATCACGGAGGAGTCCTCGGGTAAGACGCAGAAAAACACCGGCCGGCCTCGGATTCCGCGAAGAGCAAATACCCGAAGCCGTGTATCTCATAACGCCCCACGTGCCGCCGTCGAATCCCGCAGCACCGTCGCTGCGGACCTGGAACCGCTGCTGAAATCCGCTTGGAAGGGAAAGACCCCATGATTTTTCTGGCGCATCACCTGGGACTGCTGTTCCACGTCACCCGCAGGCAGGACCTGGCACTGTGGGAGGCCGAGCTGGCGGCCCCCACCGTCACATTGACCTCGTCCGCCTGGGTGGGCTGGCACGAAGTGGACCCCGTGGACTGACCGGGCAGAATTCATCGGCGCAGCCCGTGGCTGATGGGTTTCCGGATTGGTCAGCCGCCGCGCAGAAAGTCAGCGACCGGCTCGGCGTCACCCTCGGCTCCGTCATCGGCCCGGGCCAGGACGTCACGGACCTATACTGCGACTGGGCGAAACTGCGCGGCGTGGCCGAAAACGGCCCCGTACTGGTCCGCCCTGATAAACACGTCGGCTGGCCCACGGACCGCTTGCCGGGTGATCCTGAAGGCGCCCTTTACAGGAGAATTGACCATGAACCTGTCTTTTGAGCATGTGACCCTGGGCCAGCGGGTCCTTTTCGGCACCGGCGCGGCCGCTGCGAACCTCGCCGCGGAAGTCGCCCGACTGGGCGCACAGCGGGTGATGGTGATCGCCTGGGACCGTGAGACACCGGTGGCCCGCACCGTCGCCGCTGACATCAAGGTGGCGCTGTGGCACCACGACGTGGTGATGCACGTGCCGATCGAGGTCGCCGAGAAAGCGAGGGCCGCCGCCGCTGAAGCCGGCATTGACCTGCTCGTCTGCGTGGGTGGGGGCTCGACGACAGGACTGGCCAAGGCGATCGCCATGACCTCACGCCTGCCCATCATTGCCGTGCCCACCACCTACGCCGGCTCCGAAACCACGAACGTGTGGGGCCTGACCGAATCGTCCCGGAAAACCACGGGAGTGGACGACGCGGTGCTGCCCGTCACGGTCATCTACGACGTCGCACTGACCCTGTCCCTGCCGGTGGAGATGTCCGTCGCGTCCGGCCTGAACGGCATGGCCCACTGCATCGACTCGATGTGGGGCCCGCGGGTGGACCCGATCAACGCCGCGCTCGGCGCCGAAGGTATCCGTGCCCTCAGCCGCGGACTGCCCCTGATCGCGGAGGACCCGTCCGGTACCGAAGGACGCGAGCAGGCCCTCTACGGCGCGTACCTGTCCGCGGTCGCCTTCGCCTCCGCAGGGTCCGGGCTGCACCACAAGATCTGCCACGTCCTGGGCGGGACCTTCAACCTGCCGCATGCGCAGACCCACGCCACCGTGCTGCCCTACGTCCTGGCGTTCAACGCACCCGCCGCGCCCGAAGCCGCGGCCCGCATCGCCGCAGCCTTCGGGACCGCGGACGCCCTGACCGGGCTCCAGGATCTCCGTAAACGCATCGACGCCCCGAAGGCGCTGGCGGACTACGGCTTCACCGCCGACGGGATCGCCGAAGCCGTTGCCATCGTCCTCCCCGCCGTTCCGGCATCCAACCCACGCCCCGTCACCGCCGAAAACCTCACCCGCCTCCTCCAGGCAGCCCTCACCGGTGAAGACGCCCGGGTCCTCCTGGACCTCTGAGCCGGCCTCTGATCATGCCGCCAGCGCACGCTTCCTACCCCGAACCTAAGGAGTACAGCATGTCTAACACCACCGATGCCCGGGCGTCCATCAGCCCCGAGCGGGCCTGCTCAAAGGTTTTGCCACACGGCCGCTTGTGTAACCGGACTAGTCAGGTCCAAATTACCTGGCTCGCGGGTGGGGAGATAGTCCGGTTACGGCACACCCCAACCTGACGTCAGGCACTCCTCCGAATGGCTGTCGGAATAGGGTCCAAAATGCCATTTCCAGACACTGGTTTGAGAAGGTCATAGATTTCAATCTGACGTTTCGGCGCGGAGACTTCGATGGCAGGTCAACGAATCGGGTACATCACGGTGCGCGCCTCGGAACACCGACCAGTCCGGCTCCACCGCTCTTGATGCGTACGATCTTGGAGCTCCAGCCATCGAACCTGTTCGGCAGCGCAACGTGGTGACCGCAGCCAATTGTCCGGACGGTGTCTGGACAATTGGCTGCGGCAAAGGTGCGCTTGTTGTTCACATTGGTACGGGAGAACCTCTGAGTGGCGAACCATACGACGCGACAGTCCGTGACTACCGGAGTCTGTAAGTCGTTTGCCCGGGGCAGAAAATCGGAAATACTTAGGGCGAACCCCTGGCTAGATGAGATGTCCCCGATCGAGTCAATCCGGGACATGCGCGTCAAGGACGTTGCGGAAGTGGCTGTCGCGATAATCGGGGACAGATCCACGGCTGACGCCGCCCTATGCCGCCACGGGCCTGGCGTCAGTTAAGGGCCATTCGTGGATCCAGGATCGCATGATCCTCGTACGGCCGTCTCAACCCGTTGCCGCGCACTATCGAGACGGCCGATGGGCCCTTGTGATCGCGTTCTTCCGCACTTCAAGAATTCACTAAAGCTTCCAACTTATATGCTTTCGGAATCGCTTACCTGGTTGAGAATTACGCAGCCCGGCCTGCGGCCGAGGGCGTGCGGGAAGATGGGTGGCGGGTCGGCAAGGCAGTGATATTGCGACCAGTTCGTGCGGAGTCGACCCGGATGGGCAGTTCGTGGATTTTGGCATATCCCTGCAGTTGTTCCAGCGCGTCCGGCTCAACCAGGCCTGTGACAGGTCGACCTCCACGCCCAGGCCCCGACTGAGGCTGCTTGTGCGTTGGACTATGGGATAAAGCGCTTGAAGGCTGGAGGTGGTCACATGGCCTGTCGCTGCAATCTGGATCTGTGCGCCATCAAGGGCTGGGGGGAGCTTGTCGTAGGTGTAGGCGGCGACGGCCATGGGTGAGGTGGAGCGTCCCAGGCTGTACCGGACGCTGCGGTCGTTCTTGGTCCCGCAGATCAGGATCCCGATGGTTTCGTTGTGGTGGTCCCGCCGGAGCACGTCGTCGACGAGTGCGACGTAGAAGTTGAGTTTTCCAGCGTATTCGGGCTGGAACTTCCCGGTCTTGAGTTCGATGACGACGTAGCGTGATTGTTCGATGTGGAAGAAAAGTAGATCCACGTAGAAGTCATCGCCGTCGACGTCGAAGTGGACCTGGCGGCCGACGAAGGAGAAGCCGGGGCCGAGTTCGCGGAGGGTTTCGGTGATCCTGCTGGTAAGGGCGTTTTCGAGGTCGCGTTCGGCGATCTCGCCCGTCAGGCCTAGGAATTCAAAGTTGTAGGGGTCCTTGGCGACCTGCTGGGCCAGTTCCGAATCCTGCGCAGCAAGCTGCTGCGCAAAGTTGGATGGTGCTGCGCCGGTCCGCTCCAGCGTCTTGTTCATGATCATGTTCAGCAGCACGTTCCTGGACCATCCGTACTCGATGGCTGCGGCGGCATAGGCCTGGGTGCGGGCGGTGTCGAGTTTTTTGTCGAGGAGGACCATGATGTGGCCCCAGGGCAATTGCGCAGCAGGTTGCTGCGCAATTGGCCCCTCGGTCCAAGTTCCTGCAAAAGTCGTCATGTACTGGATGTTGCGGGCTGAGAGTCCCTTCATATCCGGGAACTCCTTACGGAGGTCTTCCGAAAGCCGCTTGATGACTTGGCTCCCCCACCCCTGTTGCTCCTGCTGAATACGCACTGCCTGTCCGATGGACCAATACAGCTCGATAAGTTGGGTGTTGACGGTCCGGAGTGCTTTGCTGCGCGAGGCCCGGACACGGGTCTTCAGCTCACCCAGCAGATCGGTGTAGCCGGAGGGGAGGGCGAGATCGCGCGGTTCAGTCATGGGTTCCATCCTAAAGAGCCGCCCGGACGGGCGAGCTCGCGAGTCCCCGCAAGCCTTAGCGTTCGAGTCCGCCGCGTTCCAGCGTTTTGCCCTTACCGCCCAGTCTGGCCGTCTTCGAGGTCCTGGCCAGCGAGGGTTTCTGCGCGACGGCCGCCGTCGCCGGCGTGCCCTGGTGTTTGTCTGCCAGGAGGCGGGAGTTGACCGCTTCGCGGTCACCCTTGCCGTCGAGGCTTTCGGCCAGCTGCTGACGGCGCTCAAGGGAATCGTAAACCGGTTCGGCCCGGGCTTTTTGAGCGGTCCTGTCCTCGCCGTTGGCTCCTGAAACCGCGGCGCCGGCCACCACTTCGTCGGTGCGGGCAGCCGAGGCTTTGGTCCTTTCATTTTCGGCCTCAAGGCGCCCCTGCTGTGCCCGGGCGAGGGCTGCGGAAACGGAGGCCTCGTCGGCGCCGGGGTTGTGCACGTCGATGCCGTAACGGGCCTGCACCTGTTCGCGGATCCGCTCTGACGCCCGGGCGGCTTCGGGGTCGTAGGCCTTCCATGCGGTGGCTGTTTCGTGGACGTTTTCGATCATTTCGGGGGTGGTCTTGTTCCACCAGTCATCCCGGGCAACCGGTGCGAGCTGGGCACGGGCTGCTGCGCGCTGGGCGTCATAGCGTTCCTGCAGCTGGCGGGCCCGGTATTCCTCGGCGGCGGCGATAGTGCGCTGCTCTTCTTCGCGCATTCTGGCCAGCTGTTCGCCGATGCGGCTGGCAACCATCAGCCCTGTACGCATCGCACCGTCGACTGCGTCGTCCATTCCGTCTGCTTCGCTCATGCTCTTCCCCTATCGCTCGATGCCTGGATTCCGATGGTGGTCCCGGTTGGGTTCTTGGGGCCGGGTGGGCCCGGCCTGTTGCATTTTTTTCTCTGGCCTGGTGAGTGTTGTGGGGACGGGCGAGCCGCCCCACGAGCGTTCGGCGATGAGGCGCGCGCGGAGGGCTTCTTCGCTGGCTCCCGGGCGCTGTTCCCGCAGGGCGTCCATCGTCATCGGATGTGCCGTGATGGTGTGGGCGGTGGCGCTGGCTTCGACGGCTTTGCTGGCGGCGGTCACGGCAGCTGCGAGGCCGCGGACGCGGCGGAGGTCATCGGTGGCTTTGTGCATGTCGTGGATCGCCCGGGCGGTCAGGGCGAGCTGCCGGAACATCAGGGCGTAGGCGGCCCGGTCGCTCTTGGACGTCGCCGCCAGAAGGATCATTGTGGCACCGCGTGCCGACGGCAGAGCTATGGCCGGACGCTTCGGGTAGTGCCGGAGCTGGGCTGATTTGGACAATTCCCGTGCGGCGTCCGCCAGCGGTCCCGGTGTCGGTTCGATGCGCTTGGACCATGCACCGAAAGCTGCCGCTGTTTCGCGGGCTGCCTGCGCCCAGGCGGCGTGGTCATCATGCGGGGTGGTGGCCAGTTTCTCCCGGAGGGCGCTGACGTCGTGGGCGTACTTGTTCCACAGTTCGGCCGAGGGCTGCAGTGTCTCCCGGCCGGGGCGGGCCGGCCGGCGGTTGCGCGCCGCGGCGTTCCATTCGGCGACGGCGGCCGTTGCCGAGTCCGGGGTGCTTTCCCACGCGGTGCGGAGTTTGGGCAGTGCGAGGTCGCGTCCCAGGGAATTCCCGCCGAACCAGACGGCACGCTCGCCCTTGCGGGGACGTTCGGCGACGGAGTATCCGGTGACGACGTCAGTACGGCCGGCGGCGTAGCGGGGGCGAACCAGCAGGCCTTCCTGGCGTGCGCGGCGGACGAACTCTGCTTCGTCCGTTGATGCTGCTGCGCAGGTGCGGACCTTGCGGGCGAGGCTGTGGCGCTCGACCTCGGGCAGCCCCTGGCGGATGGCCTTGGCCTGTTCAGCGGGCGTGTACCCGCGTTCGGCACGGACCGCGTCGAGCTGGTTGAGGCCGTACTTTTTCTCCAGTGCGCGGGCGCCCTGTTGGGACTTGTATTTGCTCTTCCAGCTGTTCCATTTGGTGCCGTCGTCCCGGACCATGGATGCCACGATGTGGATGTGGTCGTTGCCGTTCTTACTCAGTCCGTGCCGGACGGCAACCCACCGGGCCGGGGCCTTTCCGCCGTCTTCGGTGAAGTCCATGTCCTTCATAAAGTCGTTCGCGATGGCGCCCCATTGGGCGTCGGTGAGTTGTCCTTCTTCCGCGGCCAGGCTCAGGGAGCAGTGGAAGACGTGGCCACCGTCCACTTCGGCCTTGTAGAACTGCTGGGCGCGGTCGAGGGCGTTGGCGATGTCCAGGGCCGCGTCCCGGTTCAGTTCGTTGTCGTCGTGCCAGGCCATGAGTGCGGAGTCGCCGGCGACAAGGTGCGGTTCCTCGTGTTCGTTCGCACGCCCCGGGCCGGCAAGGTAGATCAGCAGGCCCGCCATGCGGTCGCCCTGGGTGATGTTCGGAATCACGGCAGGATCACCTGCCGGCCATGTCGGCGAGCTGCCGGTCGATTCGGATAATGACGCTCTTCGCGTGCGCGATTGTTGCTGCCGCTTCCGGTGGCACTTCCCCGGTGGAGTTGGCGTGCCGGGCAATCTGGTTGATGTTATTGGCGACGGACCCGACGAGGCGCTGCAGGTTGGAAAGCTGCATGAACTGGTCCCGCCGCTCCGAGGGGCTTTCGCTGTCTTCATTGAGCGCCGCTTCGATCAGAAGCCTCGGGATCGTGACCCGGTGCCTTTCCGCCAGGGCGAGAAGCTGCGCTTCTTCTTCGGGGCTGACCTTGACCTCGTGGCGGTGCATTCTGCCGCCGTCGATGTTCGCCCGGCGCCGGCGGGACTTCCATCCGGCGAAGCCGTTGCCTTCCGTCATTGTCCCGCCCTTCGTTTTTGCCAGCGCAGCGACCCGGAGTGCCCGGGATCAGACTTCAGTCTGCCGCCACCGGAACGCAGTTCTCGGTAGCGACACGAACTTAGCCCGGCTAACTTCCCAGCTTGCTCGGTCGCAGCCGGTGATAGCGGCGGGGCAACGGTTTCGTGGTGGTTCAGAATTTATTGGCCCATCGCTGCGCGTCGATGCACCAATACCGTGGCCCCTCCTGGCTAGGGTTGATGGCATGCCAGCGATCGATATGGAACAGACACGCAACCAAGCCCGCGCCCTCCTCGACTCGCGGATCGAGTCCGTCACCGCCCTGGTCAAGACCCGGCAACGGATCACCGACCTGCGCGAGCAACTCACCGAGGCCGAACGCGAGGACAAGCGCGCTTATGCCCGCGCCACCAAGGACGGCTGGAGCCCCGAAGAGCTGAAGAAACTCGGGCTCGAGTCCGGCGCCGCAGCCCGCCGCCGCAAACCGGCAACCTCCTCATCTGCAACCGAGGGTTCCCGGTCTTCCACCAATGGGGCGTCCGCGGCTGAGTAGGTTTCCCCTCGCCCACCTGGGCACGGCAAAAGCAATTTCCTTCGGGCTTTTCCCGCACCCACGTGGACGACGGGACCCATCTGACCGGCTGCACACCACCGCCAGGTCACCCCAGGCAGGCACGTCGCCACCGGGACCGGCGATCGTGCACAGCCTCCCACCGCCGTGCCACAGAATAAGACCCCGCCCAGGACCGCAAAACCGGCACCCCTTCACCCGGGCGTAACACCCTCTTGGTTCCATCCTCGCCCGTCCGCGCCGGCACGTCGCGTGCGCGCGATGTCGGGTAATGTCCAACCCCGAACACACCACTAAAGGAAGCGAGTACCAGCCCCATGGCAGCCGACTACGACGAAGTGAAACCCGACGTCGCCGAATCCCGCAACGCCTCCATCGAAGCCCTCAAAGAGGCCAACTCCCCCGACGCCCGCAGCGTCGTCCTCGAACTCGACGAAACAGACACCGTCGACGGCGTCGAACTCCCCGGCGCCGACCTCTCCAACGAAGAACTCATCATCCAGGTCATCCCCCAGGCCCAGGACGAGTTCACCTGCTACTCCTGCTTCCTCGTCCGCCACAACTCCCAAATCGCACAAACAAAAGACGGACACCACTACTGCATCGACTGCGAAGCCTGACCCGCAGAACCAAGGACATCGCCGGGTCGGACGTGACTATAGAACGCCCTCCCGCGGTGCTAGTCTCGGACCCTTGCGCCGCGACCTGCGGCACACGAGATCAGGGGAATCATGTTTGGAATTCTGGGCATTCTGTACTTCGTAGTGATGGCAGCGATCGCCGTCATGGTGATCTACGCGCTGGTACTCGTCATCATCTTTCTTCGCCTCCGCATTCAGGAGCTCAAGACAACCCAGCCTCCGGAACCGGGCAACCAGCAAAACCGCCCCTGACTCCCCCGTCAGCCCGGCTGCCCGTCGCCCACGCTCCCCCTGCATGTCCTTGAGAACGGCGGAACCCACCTGCAGCTAGGCTGGTGCTCATGACGCTGGGGGGCGCGGCCGCGGAGCCGCTTGTACACATCAAAGACTTCCGAATGGACTTCGGAGACAAAACGGTCATCAAGGACCTGTCCTTCGATGTCCGGGCAGGGGAAACCTTCGGGTTCCTCGGCAGCAACGGGTCCGGAAAAACGACCACGCTGCGTGCGCTGCTGGGGATCTACCAGCCCACCGCCGGGACCCTGCACATCGGCGGGAAACCCTTCGCCCCGCGCGACGGCGCCCGGCTCGGCTACCTGCCCGAAGAACGCGGCCTCTACAAAAAGGAAAACGTCCTCGACGTCATGGTCTACTTCGGCAGGCTCAAAGGCCTCGACAAAACCCGCGCCAAAGCCTGGTCCCGGGAGTACCTGGAACGCGTCGACCTCGCCGACAAAGCAACCACCCGGCTGGACAAGCTCTCCGGCGGACAACAACAAAAAGTCCAGCTCGGCGTCACCATCATGAACGACCCCGAGCTGCTCATCCTGGACGAACCCACCAAGGGCTTCGACCCGGTCAACCGGCGCCTGCTCATGGACATCATCGAAGAACAAAAACTCGCCGGCGCAACCGTCATCATGGTCACCCACCAGATGGAAGAAGTCGAACGCCTCTGCGACCGCGTCATCCTGCTCAAGGACGGCACCGCCCGCGCCTACGGCACCGTCGCCGACGTCCAGGAACAATTCGGCGGAACCCTCTACCGGATCAAATACACCGGGCACCTGCCCGCCTCCGCCCTGTATGACATCGTCACTGATGCCGGCGGAGAAGCTGAGCTCTCACCCCTCCCGGGCGGGGACGAAACAACCGTCCTGCGTCAACTCGTTGAGCACGGCGTCGCCGTGCGGTCCTTCACCACCGCGAGGACCTCCCTGGACGAGGTCTTCATCAAGGTCTACGGCGAACAGCACGAACTGGCAGAGGCATAACCCCCATGACACAGCACACCACCACCCAGCACCCCTCCCCCGCCACCCCGCCGCCCAAGCGCCCCTTCGCCCGGCACAACCTGCGCACCGTGGTGGAGTTCGAGTTCACCCGCACCATGAAGAAACGCGGCTTCTGGATCGCGACCCTTGCCATCCCCGTCGTCATGGCCATCGTCTTCGCCCTGGTCTACCTCAGCAACTCCTCCACCGCGGCCAGTTCCGACGCCCAAAAAACAGCCTCCATGTCCTTCACCTACACCGACGACTCCGGACTCATCGCCCCGGGCGTTGCCACGGCGATGGGCGGTAAGAAGGTAACTGACCCAGGGCAGGCGCTGCAGGAGGTGAAAAAGGGCCTCACCGACGCGTACTTCGCCTACCCGGCCGAACCCGCGACCCAGCCGGTCAAGGTCTACGGGGCGGACAAGGGGATCTTTGAGAACGGTAAGTACGACGCCGTCGCCAAACAGCTCCTCACCGCCTCAGCCCAGATCAAAGTCGGCTCCCCGCAGCTGATGGCCGCGGCAGGAGGCGACGTCAAAACCGAAGCCACGACCTTCAAAGACGGCAAGGAATCCGGCGGTTTCGGCGCAGCCGTCCCGCCCCTGATGTTCCTGCTGATCTTCTACATCTCGATCATTCTGCTCTCCAACCAGATGCTCAACAGCACCCTGGAAGAGAAAGAAAACCGGGTCACCGAGATGATCCTCACCACCCTGAACCCGACCACCCTGATCGTCGGCAAAGTCATCGCCCTGTTTATGGTCGGCCTGGTCCAGATCCTGGTCTTCCTCACACCGATCCTCGTCGGATACCTCTTCTTCCGCGACAAACTGGCCCTCCCCGACCTGGACCTGTCAACGATCACCTTTGAACCCGGCACCATGATCGTCGGGGGGCTGCTGCTCCTGGGCGGGTTTACCGTCTTCACCGGTGTCCTGGTCGCGATCGGCGCGGTCATGCCCACCGCCAAGGACGCCGGCACGATCTTCGGGCCCCTCATGGCCCTGATCTTCGTCCCGTTCTACGCAATCAGCCTCATCATCTCCGACCCGCGGGCACCCATCGTGCAGATCTTTACGTACTTCCCGCTCTCAGCACCCGTGACCGCCCTGCTCCGCAACGGTTTCGGCACCCTCACCGCCGTAGAGGCGGGCATCGTCATCGCCGAACTCTTCATCGTCGGCTTCCTCATCCTCCGCCTCGCCGTTCACCTCTTCCGGTACGGTTCCATCCAGTACTCCGGCAAGCTCTCCATCGCCGGGACGTTCCGCAAACGCACCCCCCTCACCGGAAAATGACACCGCCCCGTCCAACAGAGGACTCCCAGTGAAAATCGAAACAGCTACAGCGGACGAGCTGTACCGGATGCTGCTGGCCGTACAGGACCGGCTCGGTGAGCTGGTCAGAGAAGATCGGCTGACCCTGGCCCGGGACGCCGAACAGGTGCACGGCACGGCGCGCAACGCCGCCGACCTAGTGGCCCGCCACCTGGACGACGCCAGACAAGTGCTGGCCGTACTGGAAACCAGAGACTGAAGCCGCCCCGAACGCCGGCGGCCCTACCATGACCCCCACGGCGCCAGGCTCAAGGTGACCTGTGCAGCCGGACCAGACGGGCAACATGAAACACAATCAGACCGATACCGCCGGCTACGAGGGTGGCATCAACCCACTGAAACGGTCCGTTCAAGAGACGGTACAACGAAGGGACCATCACCAAAACGGCCGCACCGACGCCCATCAGGGCCCCTGCCTTGAAGGACCGGCGTTCATCGTCCGTTTTCGGCGTGGTCGCACGCTGCCTCATCCCTCTGCCCCCTCAGACTGTGGTGGCTTTGAGCGTACCCTGCCGCTGAGAACTTCCACCCTGCCACCTCCCCGACCACCGCGGAGAAAATCAACTCCGCAGGGTTCATCCTTTGGCGCAGGGTGTCACTCGACCCGCCTGAAGTTGCCGGCAGAACGTAGGCCCCGGAGACTGCCCGGATGAGCGGGGGAGAAAACGCGCGCGCGGAACTGCGGACCGGAATGCCCCCGCGCTACCAGGCGGTGCTTTCAGGAGTGGGTTTCGCAGCTGCCATCGTACTGTCGGTGACGGGCCAGCCCTGGCTGGGGCTGACGATGGCATTGGTCTTCGTGCCGGCACTGCGGATGAACGCCCGCATCCGCTTCGAAGAGGCCGGCCTTTCCGTGCGGGTAGCGGCCCTGTTTTCCACCACGATCGCCTACAAGGAGATATCGGCCGTCTCCACCGGCCCGTCCACCGGACTTCGTGAGGGGATGGGCCTGCGCATACTCCCCGGCGGAGGAACCGGTTATCTGGTGGGCGGTCCGACCATCCGGATACAGTGCGCCGGCACCTGGCTGCTTATCACGTGCGCTGACCCGGAAGATGCGGTCGCGCGTATCCGCGCGCACCTCCAGGGCTGAGGGCGGACACGGACGCACTACCGTAGCTCCCAAATTGTCCGGTAAGGGATCCACTATCGGGTGCCAGGGCGTCTGCAGAACCAAGGGCTGCGGGCAGAGTCAGCTGCGACCGGCACGCAGGCGTCGGAGGCGCCGATACGCGCGGGCACGCGTCGAAAACCTCCGAAACTGACCGCGGAAATACCAAGTAAGTGCGAGCCCGAGGATGACGAGCGGAAGCAGCTCCGGGGCGAGGGCGAACGTGCCGAAGATGATGTCGAACGCCTCGAATCCAACCAGCGAGCCGGCCGCGAACCAGACCCACCCGCCGAACAGAGTGGCTCGCATAGCCACACGGCGGCAGAGCCGAGGGACCAGCCTGCACACCAGTCCAAGGCGACGGAGAGCCGGTGATCGGTACCGCGGGGGCTTGGAGCGATGTGAGGGCAAGAGGTTATTGCGGGACATGGCGATGAGCTCCTTGTAGCGACAGTCAGAGAGGTGTTCTGAGGGTCGCCCGAGAGGAGTAATGCACGCAGCACGGAGGCACGTTCCGACCGGGTACGGCTAGAGTGCGGAAACAGTCGGAGTCGGATCCTAGAGGGCTGCCTGGAGGCTCCCGGGGCGACGGGGACGTCCGCCCGGAGCGCGAGGACCTGACCCACCGACTGGTGCGGATAGGACCGAAGACAGGAAATCTGGACCGTTTAAGTCACTCAGACCCAGGGCGACAGAGGGGACACCTGGAGCCGGAACGGTGCAGAGCAGCGATTGGAAGGTACGCGCCATGAGGATTGCCAGGGCAACGACCATAGCCATGAGAACGAGAGCCGGCACCGGAGGCACACCGGCATAGACCGTCGTGCGGATCGCAACGTCGGCCCGGACAAATCTCTCCAACAAGCCCCACCCGAGCAATAGCACTATTTCCCCCAATCGCCCTCACGCTAACATCGACCAACCGACCGATCAACGATGGACGCCGTGGAGAGGCCGGGTCGGACGACCCTCTAGCTACGGCTAGTCTTGGGGCAGTCCCGAGCGTGGTGACCATCAAGCTAGGGCCTTTTCAAGTATGTCGTCCGTTTCAGTGGCCCATTGCTTGCGTCCGTCTTGATCGACGTATTGATACGTCGATGTCTTCGTCCGCCCTGCCGGCGTAAATCCCAGTCGTTGGTAAAGCCTGCGGGCCGCAGCGTTTTCGACTCCGACTCCGAGGTAGAGCTTGTCGAACCCATCCAGCAGTGCCCGCTGTTCAACCCAGGCACACATAGCCGTTCCCGTACCCAAGCCCCGCAAGGCTTGTTGAACGAAGAGATGTTTCAATTCCGGTGAAAAGTCCGAGCGGAAATCCAAAACCACTGAGCCGAGCAGCTGCTGATCCTGCCATGCCGCGGCGAACACAATTTTTCCTTTGGCCTGCTCACCGAGAAAATAGCGAGCCATCCCTGAACCGGGCGGTTCGCCCGCCTCCAACGCGGCCAGGTCCTGTTCCGTGCAACGTCGAACTAATGGATGCGGCCGCATACCTGTTCCCCTCTTCGTGCAAGGTCGTAACGACTTCAGCGCCACCCTACCGACCCTCCCGCGTGAAGAAATAGTCCCTAACCGGAGTGTCAATGGCCAATAGTTTGTGCCCACGGGCGGCCAGCAAAAATGCCCGCTGGTGGCCATGAAAACTGCCCACTCATGGCCACGAGATCTGCCCACCGGGTGTTCGGTGGCGTTGGCCATGTTGGGGTGTGGGTTTAGTTCATTGGGGTGACTCCTTTTCCGGCCAGTGCCTGGCTGAGGCGGATCGATTCTCCTGAGGTCTGGCAGACATGCGCGTGGTGCAGCAGCCGGTCCACGGTGGCGGTGGCGAGGGTTTTGGGCATGAGCTCGTCAAAGCCGGCCGGATGCAGGTTTGAGGAAACCGCGATGGAGCGTTTCTCGTAGGCGGCGTCGACGAGGCGGTAGAGGCCCTCGGCCGCGTCCGTGCCCACCGGCAACAGGCCGATGTCATCGACCACCACCAAATCTGCGCGCAGGATCCGGGCGACGACTCTGGTGACGCTGTCATCGGAGCGGTGGGCGCGCATCAGAGCGCCGAGGTCCTCGAGCCGGAACCACGCGACCCGCAGGCCGGCCTCGACGGCTTGCTGGCCGAGGGCTTCAAGGAAGAACGTCTTGCCCGTGCCGGAGGGGCCGCAGATCACGACGTTTTCCTTCCGCCCGATCCATTCCAGCGTCCGCAGCGCCTGCTGCGTCGGTGCCGGGATCGAGGAGGCGTCAGGGTCCCAGGTGTCGAAAGTCTTCCCGGTCGGGAAGCCCGCGGCCTTGCGCCTGGTGGCGAGCATGGACCGGGACCGGCCGGCGACTTCCTCGACAAAGAGTGCCTTGATGACCTCGGCCGGTTCCCAGCGCTGGGCGCGGGCGGTCGCGATCAGTTCCGGCGCCAGCGCCCGCGCATGGGGCATCTTCAACTGCCGCATCAACGCCTCCAGCTCCGGCGCCAGTACGGGCGCGGTGACCGGGACCGGGCTCACGCGCTTTCCTCCAGGGCGCCGTCAACACGGGCGGCAACGGGTGGTCGGCCAATCGCCGCCCACCCGGCGGTGCCCTGGGTCAAGGACCGGGTCTCCCCGGCAGCATGGGTGGTCGTTCGCGTGCTCGCGGCGTTCAGGATCGAGGCCAGGTCCTTGTTCGCGAAGCGGCCATGGATGGCCGCAGTCCCGAGGGCCTGATCGACCTCGGACTGCCCGGCGATCTTCGCCAGGGCGACCGCTTCGGCCATCTTCACGTTCATCCGGGCCGTGCCCGCCGCTGCGGCCTCGAGCAGCCAGGTCCGGGCGCCGTCGCCGATGCTAAGGAACTCCGTCTCCGCGGCCGTCCTGGCTTTCACCGTGTACTCACCCGGGATTTTCGGCCGGTGGTCAGGGAAGTGGGCGTCGTTGATCGCCGGGCTGCCGGGCCGGGCGCGCCGGTGCCGGGCGACTTCCACCGGCCCCTGGCCGCCGAGGTGGACGATGATGACCTGCTCGTCGGCTCCGGCGCCGTGGGCGCGGACGAACACCCGCGCGCCGAGCAGATACGCCGGGACGGAGTACTGCCCGTTCTCGAAGGTGACCATCGGCGTGTTCTCCGGGACACTGCGGGAGAGCCCGAACGCGACGGTGTGCGCGGTGTCCGGGATCCGGTGCAACCGCGGCGCTTCCTCGGCCAGCATCGTCACGGGTTTGCGGCGGGTGGCCCGGTGCTCACGGTGGTTGACCTCGTCCATAAACGCCTGGCAGGCCGCCTCGATCTCGGCGAAGGAAGCGTAGTCGGCACGCAGGTTGGTGTCCTTGGGCACGATGTCGGCCTTGGCGACCTTCACCGAGGCCTCCACGCCGCCCTTGGACGCCGGGTCAGCCGGCTGGCAGGTCAACACCGTCACCCCGTAGTGGCGGGCGAACTCGACCGTCTGCTGGTTGCGCACCGGGACCCCGGCAACATGGGAAACCGTTACGGTCTTCTCGTTATCGGTCAGGACGTAGGTCGGGGCGCCGCCGATGACACGGAAGCTGCGGTCCAGCGCCGCGAACACGCTCGGCGCCGTCCGGTCCCGCAGCGCGATGACAATCCTGAAGCGGGACCATGCCAGCCAGGCCACGAACAAAACGGTCTTCTTCCCCTCGATCACGGGGCCGTCGCCGAAATCGTACTGAAGCCACATGCCCGGTTCCGTGATCCAGGGCCGGTGCACCCGGACATGGCCGAGCCGCCAGGCAGCGCGGACCTGGGCGACGGCCCGGCGGGTCGAGCGCTCCGAACCCTCGTAGCCGAGGTCTCGGAGTTTCGCGTGGGCTTTGTCGGCACGGATCTTGCCCTTGGACGCTTCTATCCATTCCTCGATCTTGGGCAGGTACGCATCGGTGACCCGGCCCCGGTAGACCGGTTCGGCGATCGGCTGGCCGGCGTCGCGGGCAGCGACGTGCCTGGCGACCGTGTGGTGCGAGCAGCCGGTGAGTTCCGCGGCGGCGCGCAACGATCCGGTCAGATCATACGCAGCGAGTATTTCCATGATTTCTCCGTCAAACTTCATTAGGGCCTCTTCCCGGGCGACTTTGGTGCGACTAGACACCGTCATCAAACCCCGGGGAGAGGCTCCCGCCGCTTAAGCGGCAGGGTTCAGTAAGGAAGTGGGCAGATCTCATGGCCACCAACGGGCAGTTTTCATGGCCGTCAGTGGGCAGTTCCGTGGCCGCCTACGGGCAGTTTTTCATGGCCGCTAACACCGGAGCGCTCCGCTGTGACTTGCGTTCGCTGCCCCAGCGGGTAGGCTCGCCGGATGTCACGATACTGGGCTGTGAACTGTCGCCGGAGAATGAGGCGATGCGTCACACTGAGGGGAAACCAATGAGTCGCCAAACACCCGGCACGAAGCTTGCCGCCGGGGCATTTTTTCTGGTTTGGGCGACGGTCTTTCTGACGTGGACGGCGGTGGATGCCCTGCGTTTGGTTACCGGCATCATCTTCATACCGATCGGTCTGGCTCTGATCCTCAAGGGTCTTTTCGGGCGCCGGGCCGCTAGTCGCGAGCGAGCCGGCGGTGAATTGTTTGGGTGGCAGGTGACCCGTGTCTTGTTCTCACTGGGCATCATGTCGACTCTGACCGGCCTCTTCCGGGTCCTGCTGGATCAGTCGCACGTCTTATCCTGGGTTCTGTGCACCGTGGGCCCTGGACTGGTGGCGCTTTCCACTCGCGGAGCGTGGGACAGTGAATCCAGCGGCCGTAATCGCTCAGTTCTGGGCTTCAGGGCACGCCCGAGGACTCCCCGATGAGTTTCGATCAAAGGTTGCTCCACCTCCACACCGAACGGAACGGTACAGACACAACTAACAACGGAGCGGCATGCCAAAAGCGCTGAAGTTGATATTCAGCCTATCGATGGCGGGCCTAGCAGCTGCGATCTTCATGAGCGGCCACATCGGGTTCTTCCCGGGGATGATGGGTCCATTCCTGGTGCTGTTCTTCTTCCTTCTTGCAGCAGGAAGCGTTATCGGACTAGCAATCATCAGCGCCCGACGGGATTATCTTTGCGCCGATCGGCCTGCCACTGATCATCAACCACTTCATCGGCCGCCCACCGGTCTCACGAGACCACTGCATGAAAGAAGCCGATGAACTCCAGGACCCGCACGCTCCGTAGCCTGGTGGTCTACGCGGCCGGGTTTCTGCCGTTTGCTCTGTTCCGGCATTCCATCGGCTTCGTGCCGTCTATAGCGGTCGGCCTCGTAGCGACCTTGGTTTGCACGCTGATGTTTCGCTGGCGCGACACGAAGATCCGCACGCTCCACCAATCCGCCGAGCGGGGGACTTGATGGCTGCAGGACGGTGGGCATTTCTCCTACTTGCCATAGTGCTGTTGATCGTCTCGGTATCTCTCGCCCTGCGAGGATCTCCCGGTCTGTGGTTCACAGCAGTCGCCATGGGAATCGCGATTTTCACTACCGTTCGCTCAGGACTCAAGGAACGTCAACAGCGCGAAGGCACCTCAGCGCCGGAAAGCTAGGCGTGCCGGCTGTGGCCAGGTATGGAGCGGGAGCTGCGGGACTTTCACCGCGGCAGACCTTGGGCCATTCGCACTTCGAAGGGCCGGATAACACGGGCCACCGCCAATGACTCATCGCACGCGGTTATGCACGCCAGCGTCCCGTAACCCTAGGGTTTTGAGACGCTGAAGTTACGAGCTGGGGAGCCGCTCCGCGGCGTTGGGGGCTTGAGAAAACGGCCTTGTGGCTGGCTTGGGTAGCGGCGGATGATTGGCGGTGCCGCGGTCGACGCCGCTGTGTCTTAGTGCTCAGAGCCTGTTTATGAGCATGGTGTGGAGGGCTTCCACGGGAACCGTGGATTGGTGCCGCTAACCCAACAGCCTGGGGTTGACGAGCCCGTTTAGTAGATTCCTGAATCATTTCCCCGCCCTTCCCGCGGCACCTAACACTGCCGGCCGGTGGTGTTGTTGGACCGGATGCGAGGAGTAAATGATGGACATCGTGCACGAGCGTGCCGCGGGAATGGACATCTCCAAACGTGATGCGAAGGTCTGCGTCCGGATACCGGGAACGCGGGCAGGAACGTCCAGTAGGACAGTTGCCACATACGGGGCCACGACGAATGAGATCCTGCGTCTGCGCCGTGATCTCGAGGCAGCCGCGGTCACGGTGGTCGTAATGGAGGCCACCGGCGACTACTGGAAACCCTTCTACTTCCTGCTGGCGGAGTCGCTGAACGTGCAACTGGTTAATGCCAAAGCTGCGCGGAATATCCCGGGCCGGAAGAGTGATGTTTCCGACGCGACGTGGCTGGCGGAGCTCGCCGCCCACAATCTCCTGCGGGCCAGTTTCGTGCCACCAGAGCCGATCCGTCAGTTGAGGGATTTGACCCGGACCCGATCGAACCTGACTCATGAGCGCACCCGTGAATTTTCACGAATGGAAAAAGCGCTGGAGGACTCCGGCATCAAATTGTCCTCAGTCGTCAGCACGCTGACCACCCAATCCGCCCGCAGCATCCTCAACGCTCTCGTATCCGGAGAACGTGACCCGCAGGCCTTAGCTTCGCTGGCGCACTCCTCGATGGGCCGCAAATCCGCGGCGCTGGTCGAAGCCCTCACCGGCCGCTTCACCGACCACCACGCATTCATGGTGCACCTGCATCTGAACCGCATTGATCAGATCGAAGCGACCCTTGCAGCCCTCGACACCCGCATCGACCTAGTGATGGAACCCTTTTCGCTTGCCCGGGAGCTGCTGATGACCGTCCCTGGGATTTCTAAGAATGTCGCTAACGTCATCATCGCCGAAGCCGGCGTGGACATGAACGTCTTTGACACTGCGGGCCATCTGGCATCGTGGGCGGGAGTATGTCCGAGCCAAAATGAATCCGCTGGCCGGGTCAAGTCCACCCAAACCCGACCCGGCGACCACTACCTCAAAGCCGCACTGGGAATCGCCGCCCTGGCCGTGTCCCGATCAAAAACGACCTACCTCGCCGTGAAATACCGTCGCATTCAGTCCCATGCCGGCGCGCTGCGTGCCGTAGTCGCGCTCCAACACACGCTGCTCGTGATCGTCTGGAACATGCTCCACGACGGAGTCGCCTACGACGAACTCGGCATCGATCATTACGACAAAACCAACCCCGAACGCGCCAGGAAACGCCTCCAACGCCGAATGGTAGCGCTCGGATTCGAGCCCAACCTCACCCCCCTTTCCGCGGGGAGCTCACCTTCGTTTTCTTAGTAGATTCCTGAATCATTTCCCCGCCCTTCCCGCGGCACCTAACACTGCCGGCCGGTGGTGTTGTTGGACCGGATGCGAGGAGTAAATGATGGACATCGTGCACGAGCGTGCCGCGGGAATGGACATCTCCAAACGTGATGCGAAGGTCTGCGTCCGGATACCGGGAACGCGGGCAGGAACGTCCAGTAGGACAGTTGCCACATACGGGGCCACGACGAATGAGATCCTGCGTCTGCGCCGTGATCTCGAGGCAGCCGCGGTCACGGTGGTCGTAATGGAGGCCACCGGCGACTACTGGAAACCCTTCTACTTCCTGCTGGCGGAGTCGCTGAACGTGCAACTGGTTAATGCCAAAGCTGCGCGGAATATCCCGGGCCGGAAGAGTGATGTTTCCGACGCGACGTGGCTGGCGGAGCTCGCCGCCCACAATCTCCTGCGGGCCAGTTTCGTGCCACCAGAGCCGATCCGTCAGTTGAGGGATTTGACCCGGACCCGATCGAACCTGACTCATGAGCGCACCCGTGAATTTTCACGAATGGAAAAAGCGCTGGAGGACTCCGGCATCAAATTGTCCTCAGTCGTCAGCACGCTGACCACCCAATCCGCCCGCAGCATCCTCAACGCTCTCGTATCCGGAGAACGTGACCCGCAGGCCTTAGCTTCGCTGGCGCACTCCTCGATGGGCCGCAAATCCGCGGCGCTGGTCGAAGCCCTCACCGGCCGCTTCACCGACCACCACGCATTCATGGTGCACCTGCATCTGAACCGCATTGATCAGATCGAAGCGACCCTTGCAGCCCTCGACACCCGCATCGACCTAGTGATGGAACCCTTTTCGCTTGCCCGGGAGCTGCTGATGACCGTCCCTGGGATTTCTAAGAATGTCGCTAACGTCATCATCGCCGAAGCCGGCGTGGACATGAACGTCTTTGACACTGCGGGCCATCTGGCATCGTGGGCGGGAGTATGTCCGAGCCAAAATGAATCCGCTGGCCGGGTCAAGTCCACCCAAACCCGACCCGGCGACCACTACCTCAAAGCCGCACTGGGAATCGCCGCCCTGGCCGTGTCCCGATCAAAAACGACCTACCTCGCCGTGAAATACCGTCGCATTCAGTCCCATGCCGGCGCGCTGCGTGCCGTAGTCGCGCTCCAACACACGCTGCTCGTGATCGTCTGGAACATGCTCCACGACGGAGTCGCCTACGACGAACTCGGCATCGATCATTACGACAAAACCAACCCCGAACGCGCCAGGAAACGCCTCCAACGCCGAATGGTAGCGCTCGGATTCGAGCCCAACCTCACCCCCCTTTCCGCGGGGAGCTCACCTTCGTTTTCTTAGTAGACACATCGATTCCGACTTGGAGGCCGGTTCAGGTGCCCGTAACGGGATCCTCCACCGGTGCTCCATGCCATGACCTTCGTCGTGCGAGAATCGCCGCATGGATGAGGACGAGCGGCAGATTAGGCAGCAGTTGATGCTCCACGAGGCTCTGGTGCAGGCGATGGATCGGCGGGACGAGGTCTTCCATGAGATTGAGGATTCACAGGACATGGACGAAGCGATCCGTCGGGTGGGTCAGCTGTTGGGCTTGGACGAGCACGGCAGCCGGGCGGTCTTGGACATGCAGGCCAGAACATTCACCCGAGACCGGCGTCAGGCCATCGCGTCCTTCGCAGAAGAACTCAGATCACGGTTGCCTGATCGGCGCTGAGGACTCGGCGCCGTCCATCAATTGCTGTCTCCCTCGTCGCGGCTCGCGTGGCGGGCTTCCCATAAGCCGATCCCTGAATAGGAAGGCGAACTGGGAGATGGCTGTGGCTGCTTGGCACATTCAAGATGTATTGCCGAGGCGCCTGGTTGCCGCCACGATAGGCAGCCCTTGTTTGCTCGACGGGGGCGCGAATAATATGCCGACATGACCAGCAGGGAGTCCGGTGAGAAGGACGTCCAGAATCCGGCCGCGCGCACTGGGGCGCAGGCCGGTACCGCCTTCACGTTGCCGGAGGCCATGACCGGCAGGGCAAGCCCCGCGAAAGCGGCGGTCGGCGACAAACCGGTCTTCGCATACATCGCCAGCCTGCCACAGCCGCAGCGCGGCATCGCCGAAGCGGTCGATGCTCTGGCGGCCAAGACGCTACCGGGCCTCCAACGCTCGGTGAAATGGGGCATGGCGTACTACGGCGTCGGCGACGGCTGGTGCTTCAGCTGCGGCGCCTTTGCAAGCCACGTCAAGCTCATGTTTGTCAACGGCGCGGCGCTCGATCCCGTACCGCCCGTGGCACCCGTGGGGATGGGAAAGGCGACGCGAGGTGTCGAGCTCGAAGCCTTGGAAGGCATCGATGAACAACAAATCGCTTCGTGGATGAAACAAGTCGCTTCCGTGCCTGGTGTCGGCAGCAAGAAGCGTTGAGCCGGGGCTGTCCCGCAAGCCGGTCCCCTACTGCGACAACCCCCCTCTGACGTGCTGCAATGCAGGAACGTGGTTTGATGTAAGACGCGGCAGACATAGTCCTCCTTGGCGAAGCATTGGACGCCGCACGTCCTGCCCGGGGCCACACAACGGGCGACACATGCCCCTAGGCCGATCTCTGAACGGACACCCCATGGACCGTACTAGCGTCGGGGCCTAGCCCATTACAGCTTTATTGATTTCGGCCAGCCGATGCAGCGAGATTCCGGACGCTTGTTCTCTAACCAAAGGGTGGTCGATGGACGGGTCGAGCTCAATGTAGGGAACCATTCCTGGCACCCTATTGTGCACGTGCGTCGCGATTGAGGTCGTGGGAGACTCGTAGGGCAACTCATTGCATAGCCAGCCGAACACCGGGGGCATGGAAGCTCGTGCAGGATCATCCCAAAGGTCAGCAATCTTTTGGATGCTTTCCTGGCTGAGGGAGACCCAAGCAGACCAGCTGAAGACCTCACCGGGGGAATCAATGAGAGGGATCTCAATGTGTCCCCTAAGGAAATAATGCCGTTCTCCTCCGACATCAAGCACGCATACGTCGCCGCTCAATTCGCCGGCTTTCCGTTCAGTTGCGCTGGCCTGCAGCCAAACGTCCGGAGCTTGGGCTCCGAAAACCGTAGCCAGCCCTTGATGCGGCTCTCCGCACGTCCCGCAGCGCCATTCGTTCCCGCCCCGGCTATCCATTGATTCCCCCGAAATTTCGTGATCACTTTTAGCTTCCCGAAGCCTACCTGCGAAGGAGCCTCTTTCCTCGGGTTCGCTGGAGGACCGTCACGGGGTCGTCCCATCTTGAAGAGTACGCGCGGCTGACGTAACGACCGACCGCTGTCCCGTAAGGGGGCCGCCCGCTAACTGTCCCGTAAGCCGGTCCCCTACTGCGACAACCCGTCTCTGACGTGCTGCAATACAGGAGCGCGGTTTGAGGTGTCCCGCATGCCCCGCCCGCAAAATTGCCCGGTGAAGGTGCGGCGGTTTCTGGGGGTCGACGCAACAGATGCGTGATTTTCGGGTCGTTTCCCGGTGCTTTGAGGCTATCGCAAAGCACCGGGCGGGGCCGTGCGTTCGGCTTTGAAGCGTGCTGCCGGGGTGTCGTAGCCGAGGGTTTTTCGTGGCCGTTCGTTGAGTTCGCGCATCACGTGGGAGACGTGCTCAACGCTGTGAACGGCGAGGTTGGTGCCTTTGGGAAAGTATTGGCGGGCGAGCCCGTTGAAGTTCTCGTTGGCGCCGCGCTGCCAGGGGCTGGAGCGTTCGGCAAAGTAAACCGGAACCCCGGTCTTCTTTGTTAGTTCCTCGTGGCTGGCCATTTCCACGCCCTGATCCCACGTGAGTGTTCGCTTCAGGTGTGTTGGCAGCTTCGCGAACGCGCTGATGGCGGCCGCGTTGACGCTCGCAGCGGTGTGATCCAGGGGCAGATTTATGATGATGCCGTACTGGGTTTTCCTTTCCCTGAGTGTCATCATCGCCGAGACTGACCCGACGCCGACGATGAGGTCCCCTTCCTTACGATTTTGTTGAGGGTGATTTCGGAGCTGTCGTAGTGTTTCGATCACCCTCGGGTGGCGGGTATGGCACAGATCTCCCTGCCGCTTGGACGGCTCACTGGGAATGGCCGCCCGCTGCCCGCCGATGACTCGACCGCTGATTGAGAATTACGACATTGATCGTTGGGTAAGGACGTGCCGGCGCAGTTATCGACAGGGCCAACGAAATTGGAGCTGAGCGAAGGGGACTGAATATGCCGGCATTCTGGGTAGGAATCGACTCGGGCAAAAGAGCTCATCATTGCGTTGTGATCGATCAGACAGGGACGGTGCTGCTCTCGAAACGGGTCGAGAATGACGAGAACGAACTGCTCGCACTCATAGCCATGGTTGCGGAGATCGCCGCCGGCGGTGAAGTCTGTTGGGCCACGGATCTGAACGCTGGCGGTGCGGCCCTGTTGATCGAGTTGTTGGCCGCGCACGCCCAGCAGATGCTCTATATCCCCGGACGGATCGTGCATCACGCCGCAGCGACCTACCGCGGAGATGGCAAGACCGACGCGAAAGACGCCAGGATCATCGCCGACCAGGCACGCATGCGTACCGACCTCCAACCAGTCCGCGGCGCTGACCAGATCAGCGTGGACCTGCGGCTCCTGACCGCCCGCCGTACGGATCTGATCTGCGACCGGGTCCGGGCGATCAACCGGCTCCGCGCCACCTTGCTGGAATACTTCCCCGCGCTCGAGCGCGCGTTCGATTACTCCAAAAAGGCGCCCCTGATCCTCCTCGGCGGCTACCAGACCCCCGAGGGCATCCGGCGGACAGGACTGACCCGGCTCACCGGCTGGCTGAGGAAACGCGGCTGCCGGAACAGTGCAAAGATGGCAGAGAAGGCACTGATGGCCGCGAACTCCCAGCACACCGTCCTGCCAACTCAGACCACAGGCTCTGCCCTTGTCGTCCGGCTGGCCGAGCAAATCAGCACCCTTGATGAAGAGATCGCCGCCACCGATGCCCAGATCACCGAGCTCTTCCGGCAGCACCACAGCGCGGACATTCTGCTCACCATGCCCGGCTTCGGCCCCGTACTCGCAGCAACTTTCCTCGCGAACATCGGCGGCAACCTGGACGCGTTCGACAGCGTGGACCGGCTCGCCAGCGTCGCCGGGCTGGCCCCCGTCCCGCGCGATTCCGGACGGATCAGTGGGAACCTTCACCGGCCACGTCGCTTCAACCGCAGGCTCCTGCGAACCTGTTACCTCGCCGCCCTCTCCAGCCTGAAGAACAGCCCGGCCTCAAGAACCTATTACGACCGGAAGCGCGGAGAAGGAAAGTCCCACAAGCAGGCCCTCATCGCCCTGGCCCGCCGCCGCATCAACGTCCTCTGGGCCATGCTCCGCGACCACACCACCTACCAAGAACCAATACCAAGAGTCCGCGCTCAAGCTGCTTGACAGAAACATTGAGATTCCCAGTGGCCGGCCTCCAGACGGGTTTCCACCTCTGCCGGCCGTTGACCGATCATGGTCATGTTGCGGATCCGCGAGCCTTTCCCGGTGCGGGTGCGCCAACGGGTCTTGCGGATCCTACGGCCGGTGCGCAGCTTGGCGGCATACCGCTGGTGCAGGCCGTGGTCCTCGCGCAGCAGCAGTGCCCGGTAAATCGTTTCCGGGCACAACCGCATCGTCTGGTCATAGGGGTATGTCTTCTTCATCCACCCGCAGATTTCGTCCGGGGACCAGAAACGGTTGAGCTTACGTTGCACAAGGGTGCGCAGCCGGGTGTTGGCAGCGAGCTTATGCACTTTCGGTCGGGCCCGTTGCAGCCGGGCGTCATGATCGGCAGTGCGGGGCAGGTAGAGGCCCTGAGCGTCCCGGTGACGGTCGAGTTCCCGTTTGACCGTGGAGGCGTGACGGCCCAGTTCCGCCGCGATTCGCCGCATTGAGTGCCCCAGGCGCAGCAGGTCCGCGATCTGCAACCGCTCCCGCGCATCCAGGTAGCGGCCCGCGGTTACGGCCGGCGCTGTGATGGGCGGGATCTGGAAGTTGCTGGCTCGACGCAGCTGCGTCCCTGTTCTTCGGTGCATACCGAGAAGTCTGCATGCTTCTGCGTTGCTCACCCCGTTGCGCATCAGCTGCCAATACTTCTCGGTCCGCGCAGCACGGTGCTGCTGCGCCTCTGAGAGCACCGCGCCGAGCATCTGGTCTGCATAGCGACCGGAGGAGAGGACTGCGGCGTGCTGCGCCGCCGTGGCCGCATTCCGCTCGTTCGATAGTCGCGATAATCGGTCGCGTTCGAAGTTCAGGCTGAGGTGGTCGGTCAGGCGCAATTGGTCTTGGCACCGCCTAACGGACACCTTGGACTGACGTAGCTGGTCGAAACGACGGTGCATCCACCGATAGGCGGTCGAACGGCTCACACCCGCGTTTTTGGCTGCCTCACCAAGGCTTTCCTCCCGACCAAACGCCGCCCAAAAGCTGGCCTCCTCGTCAATATTCACCCGAAGATGATGGCGGTCTTTGACCTGGCCGACGTCAGCTTCCCACGCCGCCAGCCGGGACGTGCTGAACCCGAGCTCCGCTGTCGTCTCGCTCGGAGTCTTGCCGTTGCGACGCAGGCGCAAGTATTCCTCGCGCAGCCAGCGGTAGCCGACTTCCTTATCAATGCCAGCATGTCGGGCGGACGGTCTGAGACCGTGCCCGTGCTTAATCGAAGCAAGAAACCGGATGCCTGCTGCTGACGAGGAGCTGAGATACATGTCGAACCACCTTGAAAGAAGGTGTTGCTTCGATCAACAGAATCCCGCGTGCCCTAAACGCAACACGCTGAATTGTCTCAAAACCCATGGGATACGAGACGTCTCACCGGACCTCGCGGAGGCCACGATGACGGTGCCAGGTGTGATTGTTCGTTCTGATTGGCGGTTGATTCGCAGCTCAGAATGGCGGTTCTGAGGGACCGTTTGTCGCCTTTGGGTGCTTCGGTCCCGGTTTCGTATACCGGGTCATCGGCTGTTTTGGTCCGGTTCAATTCGGAGTGGTTTTGTCGGTCTGGGGAGTGGCGGCGATGGTGACCAAGTCGCGGGCCGGTCCTGCGGGGAGTGCGGCGCCTGAGGCCCAGATCGCGGTCAGGGGTCGGCGGAGTGTGATTCCGGACAGGGGTACGGCGACCAGCCGGTGCAGGAGGAGGTCATCGCGTACGGCCAGGGCAGAGAGGACGCCGGGGCCGATTCCGGCTGCTATGGCTGTCCGGACGGCTGCGGTGGTGGATAGCTCCACTGCCGGCGCGGGCATCGGTTCTGCCGCCGCAGCGTTGAGAAGGTGTTCGAGTGCTTCGCGTGTGCCGCTGCCGGGCTCCCGTGTCACCAGTGGTGTGCGGGTTAATTCGGCGGGGCTGACCTTGCTGCGGCGCCGGGCCCATGGGTGGTCCGGGGCGGCGACGAGGACCATGCTGTCGTATTGCACGGTTTGCGTCGCAAGATCGTGGGGAAGGTTGGGACTTTCAATGAAACCCAACACGGCCGCCCCCGAACGGACCATGGCAGCCGCTTCGGCGCTGTTCGTCACGCTCAGTCTTACCCGGGCCGGGGTCGAGCCAAGGGCCTGCTGCTGACGGCGCAACCTCACCAACCACTGCGGGAGCAGATGTTCGGCGATGGTCTGGCTGGCCGCCACGTGCAGCTGCCGGGCGCTCTCCGAGCGGATGGAAGCGATCCCGGTGTCCAGGCGTTCGGCCGCGGCCAGGACCTCGGCGGCCCAGCCGGCTACCAGCACGCCGGTATCCGTCAGGTTTGACCCGCGCGGGGATCGCGTCAGCAGTGTGGATCCGATTTGCGTCTCCAATGCCCTCATCCGTGAGGACACACCCTGCTGGGACAACCCGAGCAGGGCAGCGGCGGCCGACAGGCTTCCCAGCTCCTGGACGGTGACCAGCATCTCCAACGCCGACAATTCCGGCATTCGCGGACTCAGAATGGCAGGTCCTTCTTCCTTCATTAATACTCAAACATACAAGCGGGGCTTGTGACCCTACAAGTGTATGCCCCCTACTGACGGGACTGCGGGAACGCGAGGATGGGAACCATGCACACACCCACCGGAGCAGACACAGGCACAGGAACCGTGCCCAACCTTCATCGCGCAACGGGGCGGTTCCACCGCCTGCGTTCGGGGACCGCGGCCAGGGTCCCGGGACTGGCCCTGGCTGTGGTGATCGCTGTAGTTGCGACCGTGATCGGCCGTTTCGTTCCGCTGGTGGGCGGCCCGGTCAGCGCCATCGTCATCGGTGTGGCACTGGCCACGCTCATCAAACCCGGAGACCGCCTGCGGCCAGGCATCAACACAGCAGGCAAGTTCATTCTGCAGCTCTCCGTCGTCGTCCTCGGTTCCCAGCTGTCCCTAGCCCAGATCGCCCAAGTCGGTCTGGAATCCCTGCCCGTCATGCTCGGCACCCTGGTCGTCTGCCTGACCGCGGCCTACCTGCTGGGCCGCTGGCTGGGGATCGTTGGGGACCTGCGTACCCTCATCGGCGTCGGCACCGGAATCTGCGGTGCCTCAGCGATCGCAGCGGTCACCCCGGTGATCGGCGCCGTCAGTGTTGACGTTGCCTACGCGATCTCCACGATCTTCCTGTTCAACATCGCCGCCGTCCTGACCTTCCCCCTGATCGGGCACCTGCTGGGCATGAGCCAGCACGCCTTCGGACTCTTTGCCGGCACCGCCGTGAACGACATGTCCTCCGTCGTCGCCACCGCCGCGAGCTACGGCAGCGCCGCCACCAACTTCGCCGTCGTCGTCAAACTCGTCCGCACCCTGATGATTATCCCCATCTGCCTCGGACTCGCCGCCTGGGCCGGGCACCGCCTCAAAACCGGGAACCGGCTCCCCGCCAGCGGGGTTGCCGAAACAGGACCGGCTCCCCGGGCCCGGGTGAATGTGTTCCGCCTCGTGCCGTGGTTCCTGATCGGATTCCTCCTCATCGCCGCCATCAACACCCTCGGCCTGATCCCCGACGCCGCCCACCCCGGGCTGAGCACACTCTCGGTCTTCCTGATCACTGTCGCCCTCTCGGCCATCGGCCTGTCCACGGATCTGGGCGGATTCCGCCGCGCCGGAATGAAGCCCCTTTTCCTGGGCGCGTTGCTGTGGATCATCGTCACCCTGACCAGCCTCGGACTCCAATACGCCACCGGACTGAACTAACCACCCCACCTGAGCCACCCTTCACCCAGGAGAGACCATGTTTTCCCGCATCCTCGTCGCCATCGACACCACACCCCACAGCGAAGCAATCCTGGAGCAGGCACGCGATCTCGCCGTCGCGACCGGTGCTTCCGTTGAAATCATCCATTTCATCGGCCACGACTGGATCGAAGGCCAGGACCTGACCATGGAGGACAAGTCCAGGTCCCAGGAGCAGGTCAACCACGCCCTGCTGAGCCTGACCGAAGCCGGGATCACCGCCGGGGCGGACCTGGTGGGCGCCGATGCCCGCAGCATCGGCAAGCAAATACTGCAACGGGCTCGCACCGGCCCGGACCAGCTCATCATCCTCGGATCCCGCCACCACCACGCCTGGATGGCCTTCCTTGGCACCAGCATCAGCGACCAGATCGCACACCAATCCCCCTGCCCCGTGCTCCTCTTACCACAGAACCCGGCACCGGGGACAACCCCTTCCACGAATACTGCAACCGGCGGGTGGAATGAGTAACGCTCCGCTAGTGCCACATATGACCGTATTTGCTACAACCCAGCCGACTCATTGAAGAGGTTCAATGCACCCCCGAATTTTGTAGCGGAACTTAGTGCCGAATTCTATGTGCCGGTTCTTCTGCTGGTTGACGGGTATTGGTACATTTGGGCGCATGGGACATCTGTTGGGCTACGCCCGGGTATCGACCGGGGACCAAGACGCGGCTCTGCAGCAGGACGCGTTGAAGGCGGCCGGCTGCTACCGCATCTTCACGGACACGGCTTCCGGGTCTCTGGAGTTGTCATTTTTCGAAGTCGTCTGCACGAAATGTCCAAAGTCGCCTGCACGGAATGTCAGAAGTCGTCTGCACCGCTTATGGTTTGGGCTCCGCGCGGGACCTGTACTGGTCGTGCAAGGTCTGGTACGAGCCCTACCTTGGCCGGTGTCCTTGGCGTTTTGCTGCGCCGATAAGGATCGGGCTCTCTTCGGGGCAGCACTGGACCCGGTGCGGGTCAGTCGTGGGCGGGTTCGCCGGTGACTTTGTGGTCGGCGTGGTTCAGGCCTTCCATGACGAGCCGGGTCAGGTGCCCGTCTATGAGGCTGTAGATGACGTGGCGGCTGTGCTTCTGGGTGGTGACGAGGCCGCTGAAGCGTAGCTTGGCCAGGTGCTGGCTGACCGAGGTGCGCGAGGCTCCGGTCTGCTCGACCAGGGTTCCGACGTCGGAGGGTTGCTGGGCCAAGAGCCAGAGCAGGTGCAGCCGGGTGGGGTCCGAGAGCATCCGGAACGTGGCGGTGGCCGCGTCCAGCCGGCGGGCATCCGGTGCGTCGGGGTGGTTGAGGCTGGCGGCCGGAATGGGTTGTGCGTTTTCCACCGGCTCAGCCCTTCACAGTCTCCGGCACAGGACCGGTTCTGGATGCTGCGGGCCAGAATCGGAACGCCGCCAGTGTACTGATTGTAGCTACGACGGCCAGCACGGCGGCTGCTACCGGCTGGCCGGCTGCTGCGCCGATCCAGCCGGCGACGGGATAAGTGATGATGAAGCAGGCATGGGAGAGGGAGAACTGGGCGGTGAAGATGTAGGACCGGGTACTCTCGGTTGCCGCCCGGCGCAGGAGGCGGGCGGAGGGTGTGTTGATCATCGAGGTCCCGGCTCCGAGAACCACCCACAAGCCCAGCAGCACCGGCCAGGTCCCCGGCACGGCGAGCAGGGCAAAAGCCCCGACGAGGCCAGCGGAGAGCAGCACGGCGCCGGCGCGCATGAGGACCCGGTCCGCCACCCGGTCCAGGATCCTGGGCGCGGTCAGCGCGACGAGCATCGACCCGGCACCGAAACAGGCCAGGGCGACCGCGACGTCGGCGTTGGAACCGCCGAACATGTCCCGGGCATAGACGACCGTGTTCACCAGCACCAGGGCGGTGGCGGCCGCGACGGCAAGATTCAGGGCCATCAGGGCCCGCAGTTCAGGGTTGCGGGCAAAGATCCGCGTGCCCAGGGTGGTCCGGTGCCACAGCGTCCCTTCCTGCTTCACGGCAGCGGCTCGCGGCAGCCTGGTCGTGACCACGAGGGCTGCGGAGAACAGGAATCCGGCCACGGTCCCGAGGAAGAGATCGTGGAAGGACAATACGGTCAGCAGCGCTGCGGCGAGGGCTGGGCTGACCAGCGACTCCAGGTCGTAGGCAAGGCGCGAGAGGGAAAGGGCGCGGGTGTACTGGCGTTCATCGGGGAGGATGACCGGGATCAGGGACTGGAACGCCGGGGTGAAAGTAGCCGAGGCGCTCTGCAGCAGGAAGACCAGGACATAGATCTGCCACGCCTGATCCACCATCGGCAGCATCAGTGCGATACCGGCACGTATCAGGTCCGCCCCGACCAGCACCGCCTTTTTCGGCAGCCGCTCCACCAGTGCCGCCATCAACGGGGCAACGAACACATAGGCGAGCATCTTGATCGTCAGTGCCGTGCCCAGAACGGCGCCGGCCTGGCCGCCGGCCAGATCAAAGGCCAGCAGGCCCAGCGCCACCGTCAGCAGCCCGGTGCCCAGCAGGGCCACAACCTGGGCCGAAAACAGCTTCCGGTAGGCCGGAACGGCCAGAACTTCAATCAAAGGGACTCCTCGAAACCACCACCGATACGCCAATACGTGCTTATATGCGCACTTATTAGGCTAGTGCATCTCATCCCTGATCCAAAACAACGCCGGCGCATCGCATGAGGGGAACATCACGCCCGAACCTGCTTGCCACATATACCCCCTAGGGGTATGTTTAGGGTGTTGTCAGTGAACTGGTTTGTCCAGGCTCCGCGGAATTCGCCGGGCCGTCACAGCCGTTCAACCCCAGCACCCCATCACTCCTTCTCGTAAAGGACCCAGCTGACATGTGCGGAACAGAGATGCGGACCGAACTTCCCCTCGCCGCGCCGGAGCGGTCCGGCTGCCGCTGCTGCTCAACCGGGGCCCGAACGACGCCGCCGCCCACGGCCGGCGGTTCCATTTACTCGATTGAGGGACTAACCTGCGGGCACTGCGTCCAGACCGTCGAAAAGGCAGTCGCCTCCGTGAACGGAGTGGAATCCGCGACGGTTGAACTCGTCGCCGGGGGCACATCCCGCCTGGCGGTAGCCGGGACCGCCAGCGCAGACGCGGTTAGGGACGCCGTGACCGGCGCCGGATACAGCTTCACGCCCAGCCCGTAATCCCGGTGGCGCACCCGTCGCGGGTGGGCCCCGGGGCCGCCGGCACCGGCAAAATTCCTAAGGAGCACAGCAATGGACCAGGACCACCACAACGGACCTTCCGCCCGGCAGGACGCACCAAACGCTCCGCACGGCGGGTCCGCCGTCGCGCATGCACCTGACGCCCACGCCGTCCATGGCCATGGCATGGACGACGAGCACATGGTGCATACCCATGGCCAGCATGCCGGACATAGCGTTGCGATGTTCAAGAAGAGGTTCTGGGTCACGCTGGCCCTGTCCGTGCCGGTGGTCTACTTCAGCCCCATGTTCGCGGATCTGCTCGGCTACATGCCCCCGGTTTTCCTCGGCTCGGCCTGGATTCCGCCGGTGCTGGGCACCGTGATCTTCTTCTACGGCGGGCAGCCCTTCCTCAAGGGTGGCCTGGAGGAGCTGAAGAGCCGGAAACCGGCCATGATGCTGCTGATCGCTATGGCCATCAGTGTCGCTTTCATCGCGTCCTGGGTGACTAGTCTCGGGATCGGCGGTTTTGACCTGGACTTCTGGTGGGAGCTGGCCCTGTTGGTGGCGATCATGTTGCTGGGGCACTGGATCGAGATGCGCGCCCTCGGCTCGGCACGGGGCGCGCTCGACGCTCTGGCCGCACTGTTGCCCGATGAGGCGGACCGGATCACCGCTGAGGGCACGGAAACCGTCAAGGTCAGCGAACTCGCGGCAGGGGACACCGTTCTGGTCCGCTCCGGGGCACGGATGCCTGCCGACGGCATGGTCGTCGACGGCCAGGCCGAGTTCGACGAGTCGATGATTACCGGCGAATCCAAAACCGTCCTCCGCTCACCCGGGGATAAGGTCATCGCCGGGACCGTGGCCACCGACAACACCGTCCGCGTGCAGGTCACCGCGGTCGGGGATGACACTGCCCTGGCCGGGATCCAGCGGCTGGTGGCCGAGGCGCAGGCCTCCTCCTCCAGGGCCCAGGCCCTGGCCGACCGGGCCGCTGCGTTCCTGTTCTACTTCGCCGCCGGCGCAGGCGTCATCACGTTCATCGTCTGGTCAATGCTGGGCAGCGTTCCCGACGCCGTCACCCGCACCGTCACCGTGCTCGTAATCGCCTGCCCTCATGCCCTGGGCCTGGCCATCCCCCTGGTGATCGCAATCTCCACGGAGCAGGCGGCCAGGGCCGGTGTCCTGATCAAGAACCGGATGGCCCTGGAGCGCATGCGCACCGTCGATGTCGTACTTTTCGACAAGACCGGGACCCTCACCAAGGGCGAACCCGCGCTCAAGGACGTCGCCGCCACCGAGGGTGTGGACCGGAACGATCTCCTGGCACTTGCCGCAGCCGTTGAAGCAGACAGCGAGCACCCGGTGGCCCGGGCCATCGTCCGGGCCGCCCAAGAACAGACGCTGAAGATTCCGGTGGCTTCCGGATTTTCGTCCATGACCGGCCGCGGTGTCCGCGCCACGGTCGACGGCAGGACCGTCCAGGTCGGCGGCCCGGCTCTGCTCCGGGACCTCGACCTGGAAGAACCGCCGGCACTGGCAATTACCACCCGGGCGTGGATGGACCGCGGCGCGGCCGTACTGCACGTCATTGACGGGCAAAGGATCCTGGGGGCCGTAAGCCTCGAGGACGCCGTCCGCACCGAGTCCCGCCAGGCCGTCAAGGCCCTGCAGGGCCGTGGCATCAAGGTCGCCATGATCACCGGTGACGCCCAACAGGTCGCCCGCGCTGTCGCGGAAGAGCTCAACATCGATGAGGTGTTCGCCGAAGTCCTCCCGGCCGACAAGGACAAGAAGGTCGCCGAACTCCAGGCCCGCGGACTCAAGGTCGCCATGGTCGGGGACGGCGTCAACGACTCCCCCGCCCTGGCGAGGGCCGAAGTCGGCATTGCGATCGGCGCCGGCACCGACGTCGCGATGGAATCCGCCGGCGTGGTCCTGGCCGGCAACGATCCCCGGGCCGTCCTGTCGATGCTGGACCTGTCCCGGGCCAGCTACCGGAAAATGTGGCAGAACCTCATCTGGGCCACCGGCTACAACATCATCTCCGTCCCGCTGGCCGCCGGCGTGCTGGCCTTCGCCGGGGTTGTGCTCTCCCCTGCCGCCGGCGCCGTGCTGATGTCCGTCTCCACCATCGTCGTCGCCCTGAACGCCCAGCTCCTGCGCCGGCTGAAACTCAATCCCGCCCAGGTCCGCTAAACCCGTCAGCCACCCGGGCGCATCCCGGGCCGGTAACCTTGAAGCCAACCAGACCGCACGGAAGGAGGAACACCATGACCGCCATCTCATCCGGGCGCGCCACGGCGTCTCTCCGCCGGGGTGCCCTTCTCGCGGGATTGCTGGCGATCGTCGCCGGCATTTTGGGAATGCACATCATGATCGGCACGCACGCCATGCCGGCGGCGGCCACCGGTCACGACACCGGGGCGCTGCATGCCATGCCGGCGCACCCCGACCACGTCGCGGACATCACCGCGGTCACGGGGACCACTGCAGCTCCGGGTATCACGCACGCACCAGGACCGTCATGCGCCGATACGGGCGGGTGCACGATGATCTCCGCCATGGGCGGGAACTGCGTCCCCTCTCTCGGGACCACGACACTGGCAGCTCCGCCGCCGGGCACGACCCCCCTCCCTTCCAGCAGCGGGCCCATCACCGGCCTTCCCGACACCGGGTACGGGTTCATTCCGCGAAGTCCTTCTCCGGGCCAACTTTCCATCAGCCGGACGTAAACGGCCAAGCTGCGCCGTGCCCTGCCCGGCGCGCCCCGCTTACCCGATACGCACCTGCCGGCTGTTCCGGCCCGTTGTGGGCGTATTCTCCGCAGTCGTGCAACAACGACGATTTGATGATTGAAGGACTTGAACTCCATGAAGAAAACTCTGACCATTTCTGCCCTTGCCCTTGCCTCCGTCATAGCCCTTGCGGGCTGCGCCGGGACCTCCGGAAGTACACCTGCCAGCTCCATGCCGGGCATGGGCCAAAACGGGATGGGGATGTCCTCCAGCTCCGCCCCGTCCGCCTCGGACCACAACGCTGCGGACACCATGTTCACGCAGGGAATGATCCCGCACCACGCCCAGGCCGTGGAAATGAGCGACATGATGCTCAAGAAGCAGGGCATGGATGCCCGGATCACCGCTCTCGCCACCAAGATCAAAGCCGCCCAGGCCCCCGAGATTGAGCAGATGACGGGCTGGCTCAAGAGCTGGAACGAACCGGCGCAGATGGCCTCCGGCCATGGCATGGGCGACGGGATGATGGGCGATGATGACTTGAAGAAGCTCGACACCGCCCAGGGTAGCGAAGCGGCCAAGCTGTTCCTGACCGGGATGATCGCCCACCACCAGGGCGCCGTGGCGATGGCCACGACTGAAATCAGTCAAGGCAGGAACCCCGATGCCATCCAGCTGAGCAAGGCAATCGTGACGTCCCAGACAGCCGAAATCAAGGAAATGCAGGACCTGCTGGCCACCCTCTGACCGGGGTCCTCCGGCGCCGGCCCTTCACAGGCCGGCGCCATCGCCCTGCCACGCCCCGCCTGAATCCCTGGAGCCACCATGCCCAACCCCTGCCATACCCGCCGCCGCGCCGCCGCCATCCTGGCAGCCGGCGCCGGCCTCATCCTCGCCCTCTCGGCCTGCAGTCCCGCCTCCGGCACGGCAGGACCCTCACCGGCCGGCACCGGCGGCGGACTGCCTAACGCGCACATTCACGGTCTGAGCGTCAGCAGCGAAACCGGCCAGGTGCTCCTGGCCACCCACGAAGGCCTGTTCGACGTCACGAAAGAACCAGCTGCCAAACTCGGCGCCACCAACGACCTGATGGGATTCACCGCCGGCACCGACCACGGCGTCCTCTACGCATCCGGACACCCCGGGGAAGGCTCCGGCCTTCCCAACCCGATCGGGCTGATCAGGTCAACCGACTCCGGTAAAACGTGGGAACAGCTCTCCCGACAGGGTGAATCCGACTTCCACGCGCTCACCGCGACCAAATCCGGGATCGTCGGCTTTGACGGCGCACTTCGCACCAGCCCGGACGGCAATACCTGGAACACGGTGGCCGCGGATTTCGTCCCGGCCGTCCTCGCCGGTAACCCCACCAGCGACACCGTCCTGGCCACCACGCCACAGGGGATCCGCCGCTCAACGGACGGCGGTCAAACCTGGACCATGGTGGACTCCGGACCCGTGGTCCAGTTCGCCGCCTTCGCCAGCCCCGCCGAGGCCGTTGGAGTCGAACCCGGCGGGACAGTCCACACCTCCGCGGACGCCGGCGCGACCTGGACCCGAAAGGGCAAAATCCAGGGCACGGTCCAGGCAGTGGCGGCAGTGAAGGGCCCGGAGGCAACCCTGTCGATCTGGGCCGCTACGGCAAGCGGACTCGTCGTCTCCACCGACGGCGGAATTACGTTCCGCCCCGCCAACGCCCCCTGACCGCGCCATGCGTGACCCGTTCATGGTCCTGCTCGGGGGCTTCATCATTTTCACGGCCATCGCGGCTTGGATTGCCCTGAACCGCCCGGGTCGGCAGGGCGCCCGGAGACGTCCGGAGAACACCCCGGCCAGGCGTACGGTGCGCCGCTGGGAACTGACCGGCTGCGTCCTGCTGGCCGCGGCTGGTCTTGATGTTGCCGCCTCATACGGGATCGGGACATCATCCTCCGCCCGTAGCGGCATCACCGTGGAGCTCGGGCTTGCCATGGTGGTCCTCGCCGTCGTGTGGTCGATCTTCCGTGACGAAGTCCGCCGGTACCAGCTGTGGCTCGGCACAGCTCTCTACGGCCTTCCGAGACCCGCGGAACCTGCCCAGATCAAAGCCGTCGAATACACGGGCGCCTTCCTCCGCCTCCTGCTCTTTCTTCTGGGTCTGATCACCGTGCTGGCCAGCTTGATACTTCGCTAGCCTGTGTGGCCCCGGTGCGAGTCCTGAGGCTCGAAGGCCGGCGGGACCGCATTGAGGACATTTTCAAGAACGTCCACGAGAACGCTCGAGCATATACCCCTACGGGTATTAAGGTGTAGCCTCATAAATATCACTGCAGGCCGGTCAGTACCGGTTTCGCGGGATAAGGAGACAGTAAATGATGGGTGGATACGGATCCGGCATGGGCTGGACGTGGATGTTCTGGCTGCTGCTGATCGTCGGGGTCCTGCTGCTTGCCGGTCTCGGGATATGGTTCTCTGCCGGCAGGCGCCGCGGCGGATCCGCGGGATCCCCGGACGGCAGAGGCGCCGGGCTTGCGGGCAGTGGAGACACACCCAGAGAGATCCTGGATGAACGTTTTGCCAGAGGCGAGCTGACAGCGGAGGAGTACCACGAGCGACTCAGGACCCTCAAGGGCGACAACTGATGCGGCCTGTCCGCCGACGCACTGCCCTCACCCTCGGCGGCGCCGGAACCGCAGCCGCGCTGACGGGCGCGGCTGACCTGTTGTGGGGCTCCGGAGCCGGATTCCAGCCGTCCGGCGGACGGGACATCAGTGAACCCGGGGTCCTCCGCAGCAGTGATACGGCGATGCGGCGTCATTGACTCACAGTGAACCCAATGAAGGAGCATAACCATGAGCTACGCACACACCATCACCGTCGCCCTGCCGTACGAGGAAGCGGTGCGCCGGACCAGGGAGGCACTCCAGGGCCAGGGCTTCGGTGTCCTCTCCGAAATCGATGTCCGCTCAACCTTCGAGACCAAGCTCGGGGAGGAGAGCGGACAGGCCCTGGGCGACTACCTCATCCTGGGTGTCTGCAATCCCGCCCTGGCCCAGCGCGCTCTCACCGCGGAACCGGACATGGGCCTGCTCCTTCCGTGCAACGTCGTCATCCGTCGTGGCAGCGACGCCAACGCGACCGTCATCCAAACGATCGACCCGCAGACAATGGTCAAGCTCAGTGACGCCCCTGCCGTCGCCCTGGTCGCCGGCGAAGCCGATGACCGGCTCCGGGCCGCATTGAAAGAGCTCCAAACCGCCTGAAACCCGGCCGGCCTCCGGACCGGCGGCTCATGGGACGCGAAAAGAGAGATCATTGTGTCCGCATGCGCATCGGAGCATGGCTGCCGCCGCCGGCCCCTGAAGCAGACTGTATATACCCGCCATAAACCCGCCGGGCCTTTGGGCACTGTTCCGGGAAGCGGGACCGACGTAGTTTCGCCAGAGGAGGTCTGATCATGATGTATGGCTGGGACGGGAATGGCTGGGGTATCGGCGCGTGGGTAGCCATGGCCGTGTTGATGCTGATTTTCTGGGGCGGAGTAGTCACTGTCGTTGTGCTCCTGCTCCGGCGCCCCCATCCGGGTGAGGGACCGGCCGCACAGCGGCCGCCGCACCACGACGCTGAGCGTATTCTTACTGAGCGCTTCGCCCGCGGGGAAATCGACGAGCAGGAGTTCACTGCCCGTCGCACAGCGCTCAGGCGCCAGGATTGAACTCGTTGAGCCGCCGCGGCCAGATCATCCTCGGAATCACATCTGTGATTCTTCTGACCGCACTGTCCCTCGTGGCGGTCGGCGTTGTGGGCAGTGTTGTGAACCCCGGGGGCACCGGTTTTCTGTCCCGCACCCGCTGCGTGGCACCGAATCTTCCTGGACCGGTCGTCTCCGTTTCACTGACCAACATGGGCGGACCCATGATGCGCCGGCCCAACGGCATGATGGGCGGCGCCATGCGAATGACGGCAGACCGAAACACTGTGGCGCACGGCCCGGTATCCTTCCTGGTCACCAACGCGGGCACCATCAGCCACGAACTCGTCATCCTTCCCCTTCCCGAGAGCCAGATACCCGGTACCCGCCCGATCGGCGCGGACGCCAAAATCGATGAGGCGGGCAGTCTCGGGGAAGCGTCCAACACCTGCGCCGAAGGCACCGGGCAAGGAATCCTTCCCGGCGCGTCAGGCTGGGTCACCGTCACGTTGCCGCCAGGGCGCTATGAGCTCGTTTGCAACCTCCCCGGCCACTACGCCGCCGGCATGTACACCCAACTCACGGTCACCTAGTCCCCTCGGGAAGTCTCCGCCTCGCGACATTGACGCCCGCAAGCAGACGACACTGGTGACAGATGGTTCTGTCACCGACATCGGTGGTGGCCCGGTAACTTCACCGACCCTTTGGGGAGATGAGCTTTTCACCGTCGGGGCGCAGTTCCCCGGTCGGTGAGACGTGCCTGTAGAGGGTCTGGCGGGTGATGCCGAGTTCGGTGCAGAGGTCGCTGACTTTGGTTTCGGGTTTGCCCATGGATGCCATGGCGAGCCGGACCTTGGCGGGCGTCATTTTGTAGGGTCGGCCGCCGTTGCGGCCGCGGGCCCGGGCGGAGGCGAGTCCGGCGAGGGTGCGTTCGGAGATGAGTTCACGTTCGAATTCGGCGAGGGCGGCGAAGATCCCGAAGACGAGCTTGCCTGAGGCGGTGGTGGTGTCGATGGCAGCGCCCTGCCCGGTGAGGACTTTCAGCCCGATGCCGCGTTCGGTGAGGTCGTGGACGATGTTGACCAGGTGCCGCAGGTCCCGGCCCAGCCGGTCGAGCTTCCAGACGACCAGGGTGTCACCGTGGCGCAGGGCTTTGAGACAGGCGGCCAGCTCTGGCCGGTCTTCCTTCTTTCCGGAGGCCCTGTCCTCGTAGAGAGAGTCGGGGGCGATGCCGGCGGCCAAGAGCGCATCGCGCTGAAGGTCCGTGGTCTGGGATCCGTCGGCCTTGGAGACGCGCATATATCCAACCAGCACAACAGTTCTCCTATGTCATTTATACGTTCGTTTAAGTGACAGCGTGATTCCGAGTCCCGCTGGAATCAGTAGATGTCACTTAACCCGTAATTTATTCTAAGTCATGCAAAGGGTGGCTGATCTTTTGTTTGTGACAGAAAGTTGAGGGGTATCTGAAGTTCGGCGAAGGTCTGCCGAAGGCGTCGGACGGAGTCTTCATCCCGGCATCCATACAGTGCGAAGCTGTAGAACTGTTGGGCGGTTGCGGGGTCCTCTCTGGCTGCGGCAACGATTTCCTCCAGCGCAGCGAACGCCTGCTCCCACACGTCGCCCGGCGCTGCTTCCGAACGGTGGCTGGCAGTTGCTGTCCGTTTGGCGGCCGTTGCTGTCGGTCGGTTGGGCGGGGTTCCGTCGCCGATCCTGCTGGCGGGCTCGGGCAGCAGGAGGTCTGCCGAGGTGCCGAATGCCCTGAGTGTGCCGGCTTCGATGAGTTCCATGGTGGCGGCGGCGGCTTCGAGCAGTTGCTTTTGCTTCTCCCAGTGCAGGTTCTCGAACGGGCGCCACGCATGCATGCCTGCCCGAAACGGGTGACCGCAGTACTCCCAGACAAGGCGGACCTCTGCCAACTGCCGCCCGTATCGTCCTTGGGCGGTTGAGAGCTCGTCCAGTAGGGTGCGCAGGAGCCGGAACCAGATGCCCGCGTGAACGCGGCGGCGGGGCAGGTCTACTGATCCTGTCGTTATTGCCTGCCAGGTTCGCCGGTCCATGAGTGTGACTGCGTCCCGGGTCGAGGGCGGGTCAGCGGTCGCGGAGGTCCAGCGCAGGTAGTCGGGGGGCAGGCCCTCGTAGGTTTCGATGCGGCGGCCGTGCCGCGGACAGCTGAGCATGAGTGGCAGTTGCCAGAAAAGCAGAAGCGCCGCGGGTTCCGGGGATTGCAGGCAGTCCGGGCAGGCCTTGCGGGGCCCGTGTTCCGGGATCCACGGCAGCCACCGAGGAGGGCTGTAGAGTGTGCGCCGTCCGGGCGGCAGCAGCATGGAGAACTGATGGACGTAGGTTTTGTAGGCCTCGGGGTCAGGTTCCAGGCTGTCGAACAGCCACGGTATCCAGCCGGCCAGGCTCATCGCACCGAGCCGGTCCCGGCCGACGCCGCTGCACCTGGCCAGTTCCGTCAGCAGAGTGGCCGGTGGGTTCTCGTCGAGTTGCCGGTCCTGGATTCTTCCTTGGCCCAGCCCGTGTTCCAGGAGCGCGGAGGTGTCCATCCGGTAGGTGCAGGCCAGCCGGTTCAGCCAGGAGGACAGGGCCTCGGCCTCTGCTGGGGCCGGGTGTAGGGGCCAGCGCGGCGGGGGCATCACATCAGTTCGCGTTCGAACTTGCGGCGCCGGGCAGCGGGACCGTCGTAGCTTGCCAGGGTCAGCGTCCGGTGGTTGATGGATTCCTCGCCGCTGTCTACGGCCGCCACGGCTGCCTCGGTCAGCAGCATGGTCAGTTCGCCGATGGTCCCTTCGCTGCGGGTGAGCAGGTAGCGGGCCATATCCTCGGTGGCCAGATCCGAGCGCTGGCGTAGCGGGAAGGATGACGCGAAGCTGGCCAGGAGGGACAACAGGTCGGTGTTGACCTCCCATAAGGGCAGGGTCATGGGCTCAAACCTGTTTTCGAGCTGGTCATCGGAGCGGATGGCCAGGTAGGCCTCCCGGGTTCCGACCCCTACCAGGGGGATCCGCAGTTCGTTTCCCAGGAACCGTAGCAGGTTCAGGAACTCCCGGCGGCCGCTCTCCCTGCCTGCCAGCACGTTATGCAGTTCGTCAATCACCAGAATCCGCACCCCAACCTCGCGCAGCAGGAACACGGCTAACCGTTCGAGTTCGGCCAGCCGCTGGCGCGGTTGGACGGGAGCTCCCGTTGCCGCCAATAACGCGGCGTAGAAGCGGGCGACCGAGGGATCGGAGGGCATCTGCACGCTGAGCACCGGGATTAGTTCCCGGTCGGGTCCGGAAACTAATGGATGCCGGCGCCGGAATTTTTCGATGATCATTGACTTGCCGTTGTTGGTCGGCCCGACCAGCAACAGGTTGGGCATGCGCTGCCTGACCGGCCACTCGTACAAGGTCTGGAGCCGGGCGAGGGCTTCCTGGGCGCGGGGGTAGCCGATCCATCGGTCGGCACGGATCCGCTGGGTCCGTTCCGGCCCCGGCAACCGTGCTGTTTCCCGTGCGGAGTCCTGGAGATGGGACAGGTCCTCCAAAGGATATTCATCCACAGCTACCACTCCTCGATGTCATCAAACGGCGCGGCCTGCGGAGGTTCGCCGGCCGTCCCGTCCGGCGGCGGTTTCAAAACATTGAGATTGTGCCCGGATTTCAGCTGGCTCCGGCGCTCCCGATCCCTGCGCGACCGCCGGGTATCGCGCTGCGCGGTGCTGGCGATCTCGCGCATCTGTCCGATCATGCGGAACAGCTCCTGCTCGTTGACCTGCGCACGCCCCTGCTCGCGCAGCCGCGCTACAGCCTGGCGGTGTTCCCACAGTGTCACCGCAGGATTCGACAGGGTCCGGTACGGGACTTCAACGTAGTTGTTGCCCTCCGGATCCAGCACCCAGATCCTACTGATGTCACGAGGATCCCGACGGATGACAAACCGATCCAACCGGTCCCGTCGGGCGATCCAGGGCTTGAGCACGTTGGCGAAGTAATGCACGTGGTCGATGACGAAACCGGTGCGTCCGAGCTTGCGGCGGAGCACCGGCAGGAAGTCCACCAGAAACGCCGTGGGGCTGGTGACCACCAGCGGTTTCCCGAATTCGGTGATGCCCTGATCCCAGCGTGCGGCAGGTGTCTGGGCCAGGCCGCTATGGATGCTGCCGTGATAGGAAACCACAGCCAGGGCCAGCCATCGCTCCAGCTCATTCAACGTCAATGCGGCAGTCTTCTCCGAATCATAGGTTCGTCGTTCCACGGGATTGGAGAACGTCGTCCCAGGGAGTTCATGGATCTGCGCCATGACCGTGCCGATCACCCGCTCCACAATGCCGCCGTAGTGCGGCCGCCCCAGGGGTCGGTAGTCCAGTTGTATACCGTGCTGTCCGCAGCCGCGGCGCAGGGCCTCACTCTTGAATTCGGACGCGTTATCCAGGTACAGCAGCCGCGGCTTGCCGCTCATCGGCCAGTCCCCTCCACTCCCCAAGCCCTCCAGCCACGGACGCTTGTCGCTGCACACGTGGGCCAGGCAGAGCCCGACGGAAACTGCCGATGGGGGCTCAAGAGTGACCACCATGCCGACCAGGCAGCGGCTGTAAACGTCGATGGCCGCGGTCAGATACGGGCGGCCGACCGGTTGTCGATCGCGCTCGTCCACGATGACCAGATCAATCACGGTGTGATCGATCTGGACCTGTTCCAACGGGGCGGAGATTTCCGGAACGATACCTCCGGCCGACTGCAGCGGACGGGCGGCGTCCGCGCCTTCCCGACGGCGGGCGACGGTCGCTGGATGCAATTCAGCGACGCGGCGGGCAACAGTGCTGCGCGACGGGGCAGGCAATCCCTCCTCCGTGCACGCGCGGACGATGTCGCGGTGAACCACCGCCAGGGAAAGCTTCTGCCGCTTCAGATAGCGTTTGCGGATCAGCTCGTCGATCACCGCTTCCACCGGTGGCGTCAGCCGGCCGCCTCCGCGGCCGCCGCCCGATCGGCCAGGAACCAGATCCGTGACTCTGCCGGTGCCGCGCCTGTACCGGTCGATCAGCACGTAAACCTGCCGACGCGACACACCCAGCAGCGCAACAGCATCATTGACTGCCCCCTGCCCGACAACATCCAACGCAGCCAAGGGAGCAATCACCGCAGCCTGTCGCACTGCCTCATCCCACTCCGGATCGGACATGGCCAGCAGGCCACGCTCAACGATCGGCGGTTCCTCTTCATTCATGCCGGCAACGACCGTGTCGGCGCCTCAAAGCCATAGTTAAAGGTAGTGCAGACGGCTTTGAGACAGAATGCCCGTTGTGCAGGCGGGTTTGAACAGACGCGTGTTCAAACCCGCCTGCACAACCCCCGGGCTACCGCGGATGCCAGTGCAGACGACTTCGAAAAACGACAATTGAGTCGGCTGGTTTGTAGCAGATACGGTCGTTTTAGGCAGCCCAACCTCCCTACTTCGCGAAGTCGCCTGGTTTCATGACTTACGGCGGGTGCCGGCTCCCGGGACAGCTCTGGCGGCGATGGCTGCCAGGTCACGGGCCGGTCCGGGCGGTGGTGTGGGGCCGGTCTGCCAAAGGGCGGTCAGGGTGCGGCGCAGGGGTAGCCCGCGGACGGGAACGGCGATGAGCCGTTGCAGGGCGAGGTCGTCGCGGACGGCCAGTGCGCTGAGTACTCCGGGGGCCGTGCCGGCTGCGATGGCGGAGCGGACGGCCGCCGTCGTGGAGAGTTCCACCAGCGGATCTGCCAGGGGCGGGGCCCCTGCGGCGGTGAGCAGGTGCTCGAGGGCGTCCCGGGTGCCGCTGCCGTGTTCCCTGGTGACCAGCGCGGTTGCTGCCAGTTCGGCTGCTGTGACGGGGGTCCGGCGCCGGGCCCAGGGGTGCTCCGGGGCGACGACCAGGACCATGTCATCGTTCTGTACCGCCGCTGCGCTCAGGTCCGGGGGGAGGTGCGGGCTTTCGATGAAGCCGATGGCTGCCTGTCCGGATCGGACCAGGGCTACGGTGGCTTCACTGTTGTTCACCGTCAACTCCACGACGGTGGGGACGAGTCCGAGGCTCTCCTGCTGGCGGCGCAGCGCGACCAGCCAGAGCGGCAGCAGGTGTTCGGCGATGGTCTGGCTGGCCGCGACCTTCAGTTGCCGGGCGGTGTCGGATCGGAGCGAGGCGATTCCGGCGTCCAGGCGTTCCGCGGCTGCGAGGACCTCCGCCGCCCACCCTGCGACCAGTGCACCTGATTCTGTCAGGGTGGATCCCCGCGGTGTCCGGGTCAGCAGGGCGGATCCGATCTGGGACTCCAGGGAACGCATCCGGGAGGAGACAGCCTGCTGGGACAGTCCAAGGCGTTTCCCGGCGGCGGAGAGGGATCCCAGATCATGGACCGCGGCGAGCATTTCCAGGGCGGAGAGATCCGGTATCCGGGGGCTGAGCATCGGGGAATCTCCTTCAGAAACGTCACATGTGATACAAGTCCGGCTTGTACCCTGACAAGTGTATGCCCCCTACTGCGGCAGGTCCCGGTCCGGGAGCATGGAAGGTATGGAATCTCTGCTGCTGACCGCCGACGAACACCACTCCACACCACCGGCACAGACCCATGGTCGCCGTACTGGGGGCCGGCGCGTCCTGCGCCGTCTGGATAGGTCCTCGGAGCTGTTCGCGAACCTGACCCCGAACTGGTTCGCCTCCATCATGGGTACCGGGATCGTCGCGACCGCGGCCGCGACGCTGCCCCTGCAGTTTCCCGGCCTGCGCACTGGCGCCACCGTCGTCTGGGCTCTGGCGTCCCTGCTGCTGATCCTGCTGAGTGCCGCGACCGGGGTGCACTGGATCCGGCACCGGGAAACCGCCCGAAGCCACCACGGCCATCCGGTGATGGCGCACTTCTACGGCGCACCGCCCATGGCGTTGCTCACCGTCGGCGCCGGTACCCTGCTGCTGGGCAAAGACGTCCTGGGCGAACAGCTGGCACTCGGCATCGATGCGGTGCTGTGGATCGCCGGGACCCTTCTGGGGCTGGCCAGCGCCGTCGCTGTCCCGTACCTGCAGTTCACCCGGCATCAGGTCACACAGGACAGTGCGTTCGGCGGCTGGCTTATGCCCGTCGTCCCGCCCATGGTTTCGGCTTCCACCGGGGCCCTGCTGCTGCCCTACGTCCCGGCCGGGCAAGCACGCCTGACCCTGCTGATGGGCTGCTACGCGATGTTCGGACTGAGCCTGCTGGCCTCCATCATCATCACCACACTGATCTGGAACCGCCTCGCCGGGCACAAGATCGGGGCCGCCGCGGCAGTGCCCACCTTGTGGATCGTGCTGGGCCCGCTGGGCCAGTCCATCACCGCCGCGAACCTCCTGGGCGGGAACGCCCACCTCGCCGTGTCCGGGACCCTGGCCCGGGCGATGGAAGCCTTCGGCGTCTTGTACGGGGTGCCGGTTCTGGGCTTCGCGCTCATGTGGGCCGCCCTCGCAACCGCCATCACGATCCGCACCGCCCGTCGGGGCCTGCCGTTCTCCCTGACCTGGTGGTCCTTCACCTTCCCCATCGGAACCTGCGTCACCGGCCTGACCGGCCTCGCCGCCCACACCCACCTCGCCGTGTTCGACGCAATGGCCGTCGCAGGCTACACCCTGCTGGTCGCCGCGTGGATCATCGTCGCCGCGCGGACCTTCCACGGCAGCATCCTCGAAGGCACCCTCTTCCAGAAGCCTGCCACGACCGCACCGTAGGCGGGCCGCAGCGGACCAGCAACCCGTCACGCAAACAAGCAACCGTTAACAGCGCCCGAAGGTGGCCTCATGAAACCCCGGTCAACACCCGGTTCACAGCAACGCTCACCCACCAACACAAAAGGGTCCAGGTCGCCCGCCCGATTGCAGCGGCCATTGATCGCCGTCGGCGTGCCACTCCTCCTCGCAGCCGGCGCGCTCACCTACGGGCTCACCGCAAACGGCAGCGGTCAACCGACCCCGTCAGCAGAGAAGGGCCCGACCGTGATCGAAGGAGTCATCAGCTATGCCGGCCTGAGCAGGAACCACGTCCAGACCGCGGCGACCTATCCGCAACGTCCCGGCGTCGGCGGAGACCACTCACCGGTGTGGACGAACTGCGGAGCCTACGACCGGCCCGTGCAGGAAACCCGGGCAGTGCACTCCCTTGAACACGGTGCCGTCTGGATCAGCTACCAACCCGGGCTTCCCGCCGATGACATCGCCAAACTCGCCCGGCTTGCAACCAACCAGAGCCACGTGTTGGTCAGTCCCTTTCCCGGACAGGGATCCCTCATCGAAGCAACCGCCTGGGGAAAACAACTAAGCGTCACAGACCCGGCAGATCCGCGGCTGTTCGCATTCATCAAAGCATTTCAGCAGGGTCCGCAGACACCCGAACCCGGCGAGACCTGCAGCGGCGGAGTCAACGGATAAATCAGGAGACATACCGCCGCTCGACCGGTCAGCCCCCAATGCGCGCTGTCCCATGAACTGCCGCTCACCCGTTGATGGCTCCCTGGCGGGACGACAAACCGCCAATCTAAACTGCGATTTAACCGCCAACTCCGACTAAAAGTCACAGTCGCGTGATTTCACAGGAATCAGGATCTTACGGGACACGGCCAATGAGACGTCTCGTATCCCAAGGGTAATGAGACAGCCTACTGGAGTGGCGCTTCGCTTCCGGGGTAGCCCGTTGAGGGCCGGTCAGACCGGAGCCTGAAGGCTACCCACAGGCCGCACCGTCGGCATATATAGGTGTGGGCCGTGCCAAGGGCGTGGAGTTTTCTGCGGCTCATGGTTCTGCCGCAGCACGTGCAGGTGTGCTGGCTGTCAGAGGCCATGGTTCCTGAGCGCCTCGATTAGCTGATCAACGGTTGGTAGTCCCGAGAGGCCCTGCGGTGTTTGATAGACCCGGCAGGCGAGTTCATCGGCCGCAGCTCCCGCAGGGAAGATGTCGGCCCCGTCGATCGTGATGGTCGGTGATCCGGCAAATCCCTTGCCCGCGATGTCCGAGGGTGTGGTCAGTAGCCGCATGTCCACCTTGACTTCACTCCGTCCCAGGGCAGACAGCGCTTCTTCCAGGCGTTCATATGCCCGGTCCGAGTTGGGGCATTGATCGATGTAAAGCAGTTCGATTCTCATGATTCCATTCTCCCGGTCCCGTGGCAGCTGATTGCCCTCGTCGTGGCCCCCGGCTGACCGAGGCTAAGGTTCGGGGACGTTGAGGTCCAACTGTCGGGCATGGAAGTCGAAGTGCTTGGTGGGATAGGCGTAGACATCGTTCAGCGTCATTGATGGTTCGAAGAAGGGGTCCCATCTGTCCGGGAACGGCATCGATCTGGCCAAAGATGCGGGGCTCTCACTTTCGAGCCTGCGTGTGATGGCGGCCATGGTTTTGTCGAGCTTCCTTCCCATTCGCCGGCTGTTGTAGAAGAGGGCTGCGCTACGGGAACCCCAGTAGTTGATGAGGTCAAACGGGCGCGTGCCTGCGTTCAGGAGGGCGGCAAAGGCCTTCCCGACGGGTTTCGGGAGACGGGTGATTAGGTGAACGAGCGGCAGGAGGGCCCGGACCACCATGTAGCCGAAAACCATGTGAAACAGCAGCTCTTCATTGGTCCAGCGGGTGCCGTTGCTCCGGCGGCGGAGGTCAGGTGCTGTGGCATTCTCCAGCCAGGTTGAGAGCTCGGCACGTGCGAGCCTATATCCGGCCAGAATCTCAGCCTTGGTTGGTTGAACCGTACCGGGTTTGATGCCGCTTCCTTTTTTGTGAAGGATGGCGATCATGCCCAAGCGATACCCCCAGGACCAGCGTGAGCGTGCCGTGCGGATGGTCCTGGACCACCTCAGTGAGTACGACTCCGTTTTCGCCGCCTGCTCCGCCATCGGACCCAAGCTCAATATCGGCAGGGAGTCCCTGCGCCGGTGGGTTCTCCAGGCCCAGATCGACGCCGACGAACGTCCCGGCGTCACCAGTGCCGAGCAGACCCGGCTCAGGGAGCTGGAAAGTGAGAACCGGGAACTGCGGGAGGCCAACGAGATCCTGAAGAAAGCCTCGATTTTCTTCGCGAGGGAGCTCGACCCTCGCCGCCGCAAATAGCCGGATTCATCGACGAAATGCGTGCCGATGGCCACGGGGTCGAGCCGGCCTGCAAGGTCCTGCGTGAGCAGGGCGTTCAGGTCGCCCCGCGGACTTACCGGTCCTGGAAATCCAAAGCACCCGCTGCCCGGACTGTCACGGACGCTGCTATCGTCAACGCGCTGAAAGACACCGCAGAGAAACCCGAGTCCCTGTACGGACGGCGGAAAATGACAGCCTGGCTGCGCAGAGAGGGCCACGAAGTGGCCAGATGTACCGTCGACCGGCTCATGCGGGATGAAGCCATGAACGGCCTCGTCCGGGGCCGGAAACCCAGAGCCGGTGCGCCAGCGAAGGACTCCCAGCGGGCCCCGGATCTGCTGAACAGGGACTTCACCGCGGCCCGGCCGAACGCCGTGTGGGTCACCGACTTCACTTATGTCAGAACGTGGGCCGGCTTTGCGTACGTGGCCTTCGCGATTGATGTCTTCTCCCGGGCGATCGTGGGGTGGCACGGCTCGACGATCAAGGACACGGACATGGTGCTCACCACCTTGAAGATGGCGCTCTGGCGCCGGGATCATGCCGGAACGCCGGTCCCTGCTGGCATGGTTCATCACAGTGACGCCGGCTCCCAGTACACCTCGATCCGGTTCGGAGAGGCACTGCTGCTTGAAGGCTTGGCGGCTTCCGTCGGCAGCGTCGGCGACGCGTACGACAACGCCCTCGCGGAATCCACGATCGGTCTGTACAAGAACGAATGCGTCCGCAAAGGCAGTCCCTTCATGACAGGCCCGCTAAAGCAGTTGGCGGATGTGGAGAAGGCAACCATGAACTGGGTCCACTGGTACAACACCAAGCGGCTTCACAGCACCTTGTCCATGATCCCGCCCGACGAGTTCGAGCAGAACTACTATGCTCAAATAGACGCCTCATCAGACGACGAGGCCACCAGCAAGAAGACGGCCTAAAACCCGGTACGGTTCAGTCTGGACTGGTGTTGAGGTTGTTTAGTGGCGTCGGGGAGGTGCGGGATCGACGATGAAACCACTTTGGGAGTGCGGGCACGTGGAGAGGCTGAATCTGAGGTTCCGTGTGGTACTTCCATGACCCTCGGCCGGGGACCCTGCAGCGTCGTTTCACGATTCGCTGAGTGCGCTGCTGATCAGGGCCTTGAGGGTGCTTTTTTCGGCGAGGCCAAGAACCCGGGCGGCGACTTTGCCGTGCTTGTCCAGGACGAGGGTTGTGGGGACTGCCCGTGGGGGTACGTGGTCGGCCAGGGCCAGGAGGATACCGCCGTCGACGTCGTTGAAGCTGGGGTAGGTGGTGCCGAAAGTGCGCTCGAACGCCGCGGCGGTGGCAGCGGTGTCACGGACGTTGATCCCGTAAAACCTGACGCCGTCGCTTTTGAACTCCTGATGCAGTGCTTCAAGGTCGGGTGCTTCCTTGCGGCAGGGCGCGCATGCGGCGTACCAGACGTTCAGGATCGTGACGTTGCCTTGCCAGTCAGCTGAGCTGACCGCCGAGCCGTCAAAGAGGGTTCCGGTGAGATCAACCGCCGGCGCCCTGGTTTCGGCGGCGTACTCAGAGACGGATCCGTCTCCTGCGATGTAGTTCTTGTTATCCCCCGCCCGTGCTTGGGCGGCCAGTGAGTCGCCCGGTCCGGCGCACCCGGCGAGCAGGATGGCTGCTGATGCTGCTCCTAGTAGAACGCCACGCCGGGTCGGCAGGTGCGCTGTCATTGGATTGCCGGGCTGTTGTGAACTCATGTGCTGGTATCTCCTAGACAGGTGTGGTGATGGTCGCGGCGAGGTTTTGCAGTTGGTAGATCCAGAGCATCCAGACGCCTGAGACCATCAGGAGCCCGACCAGGATCAGCAAGGAACCGCCGATGATGTTGAACGCGCGCATGTGCCGTCGGATGTACCCGAGGGTCCTGCTCACCCAGTTCAGGCCCAGCGCGACCAGAACGAAGGGGATTCCAAGCCCAAGGCAGTAGAGGAATCCAAGCAGTGCACCACGCCATGGATCGCCGGTTGTCGTGCTGAGGGCCAGAACCGCGCTCAGGGTCGGACCCATGCAGGGCGTCCACCCGAGGCCGAAGACAATTCCCAGCAGCGGGGCGCCGGCAATGCCTGTCCGGGGCGTGAAGGATAGTTTGCGGGTGGCTTGCAGGAACGGGATTCTGCCCACCAGGACCAGACCCATCAGCACGACGAATAGCCCGAGGCCCCGGATCAGGGTGTCCTGCCACCGGACCAGCCAACCGCCAATGACACCAAAGGCCGCCCCGTAAAGAGTGAAAACGGCGGCAAACCCAAGGATGAACAACCCAACTCCGGCCAGGACCCGGCGCCGGTTATCTGGGCGGCCCGGATCGGAAATGCCGGAAACGTAGCCAAGGTACCCGGGGACAAGCGGCAGGATGCATGGAGAGATGAAGGAGACGGTCCCCGCGATCATCGCCAGCGGAATGGCTACGAGCAGGGTGCCCGACTGAACCATCTCAGCGAAAAATCCGCCGATCGTCATGTCCGCGCCCCTCGGTGGCTATGGGAACCTGGCCGCGCTGCAGCCGGGGAGGGACGGCCCGAGGACCGGCAGTAACAGCTTCTCGTCGATAACATCACCGCTTTACGCTATCATCGCCATATGACGATACAAATTGGGGGCGCTGCCGATGACTGCGGCCAGCTCGATCCCGCCGCGGCTTTGTTTCATTCCCTGAGCGATCCGACAAGGCTGAGCATCGTAAAGCGGATGGCCGCGGGAGAGACCCGGGTCGGGGATCTGGCCGGGCAGCTGGGGCTTGCCCAGTCCACCGTGTCCGCGCATGTGGCGTGCCTGCGCGATTGCGGCCTGGTGGAAGGCCGCGCGCAGGGCCGTAGCGTCTATTACTCACTGTCCCGACCGGAATTGATGGACATGCTTGCCCAGGCTGAGATCCTGCTTGCCGCGACCGGCAACGCGGTAAGCCTGTGCCCGAACTACGGCACCGGAAGCACCGGAGCGGAACTGACAAACGTGGAACTGACGAAGGAGAACACCCGATGAGCGACGCCTGCGGCTGCAGCGACGACAAGCCCGAAACAGCGGCCGAAGAAGCCGAGGAAGCGGTCGGGTTCTGGCAGATCAACGAAATCAGGGCCGCGGCAATCTCGGGCGTAATGCTCCTGACCGCCTGGATCCTGTCCCTGACCGGCGGCCCGGAATGGCTGCGCCCGGTCCTGGAAATCGGGGCGCTGCTGGTCGCGGCATGGACTTTTGTTCCCTCCACCCTCCGGCGCCTGGTCAAAGGCAAGATCGGCGTCGGGACCCTGATGACGATCGCCGCCGCCGGCGCCGTCGCCCTGGGCGAGTACGAGGAAGCAGCGCTGCTCGCCTTCCTCTACTCAATCTCGGAGGGCCTGGAGGAATACTCGCTGGCCAAAACCCGGCGCGGTCTGCGGGCCCTGCTGGACCTGGTCCCGGCCGAAGCTACAGTCCTGCGCGGCGGAACCGAGGTCACCGTTGACCCCGCCGAGCTCGTTGCCGGAGACCGGATGGTGGTCCGCCCGGGCGAACGCCTGGCCACCGACGGCCGGATCATCACCGGCCGCACCTCCCTGGACACCTCAGCCCTGACCGGCGAATCCGTGCCCGTGGAGGTCGGACCCGGCAGCGAGGTCTACGCCGGGTCGATCAACGGCACCGGGCCGCTGGAAGTCGAAGTCACCAGCACCGCCGAAAACAACTCACTGGCCCGCATCGTGCACATCGTCGAGGCAGAACAGTCCCGCAAGGGCCCCGGCCAGCGGCTGGCAGACAACATCGCCAAGAAACTCGTCCCCGGCATCCTGATCGCCGCGGCCCTGATCATCGCCTTCGGCTTCATCGTCGGAGAACCGCTGCTGTGGTTTGAACGCGCCCTCGTCGTCCTCGTGGCTGCATCCCCGTGTGCTCTGGCGATCTCCGTCCCGGTCACCGTCGTCGCCTCCGTCGGCGCCGCCAGCCGCATCGGTGTGCTCATCAAGGGCGGCGGCGCCCTGGAAACCCTCGGCAAGATCCGCACCATCGCCCTGGACAAGACCGGCACCCTGACCCGGAACAAGCCCGAAGTCATCGATGTCGCCACCGCAGGGACCGCGACCCGCGAAGAGGTTTTGGCCCTCGCGGCCGGACTCGAGGCCCGCAGCGAACACCCCCTGGCCCGTGCCATCCTCGCCGCGTCCCCTGCCCGGTCCGACGTGACCGACGTGGACACCGTTCCCGGCGCCGGCCTTCAAGGCCTGTTCGAAGGCAAAACTGTCCGGCTGGGCCGCCCCGGCTGGATCAACCCCGGCACCCTTGCCGCAGACGTCGAGCGGATGCAAACGGCCGGCGCGACCGCCGTACTCATCGAATCCGCAGGTGAGGTTATTGGTGCCGTCGCAGTCCGCGACGAACTGCGCCCCGAAGCCCGGGACGTCATCGCCCGGCTGCGGGCCTCCGGGTACACCACGGCCATGCTCACCGGTGACAACGCCATCACCGCCGCTGCCCTGGGGCAGGAGGCCGGCATCACCGAAGTCCACGCCGATCTGCGCCCCGAAGACAAAGCCGAGATCATCCGGACCCTGAAGTCCCGCCAGCCCACCGCGATGGTCGGTGACGGCGTCAACGACGCCCCGGCCCTGGCCACCGCCGACACCGGGATCGCCATGGGTGCCATGGGCACCGACGTCGCGATCGAAACCGCGGACATCGCCCTGATGGGTGAGGACCTGAACCACCTGCCGCAGGTCCTGGAGCACGCCCGCAGGACCCGGTCCATCATGTTGCAGAACGTGGGCCTGTCCCTGCTGCTGATCGCGATCCTGATCCCGCTGGCCCTGTTCGGCCTTCTCGGTCTGGCAGCGGTCGTCCTGATCCACGAACTCGCAGAAATCGTGGTGATCGCCAACGGCGTCCGCGCCGGCCGGATCAGCCGCAAAACCGCACTCCAGCCAACCACACCCGCGCCGGCGTTGGAACCGGCCGCGTGAGCGAGCAATCCGGGAAAAGCCCAGAGGATTCACCCTCGGGCCCGAGACGAGCACGGCGGATAAAGATCGCCCTGCTCGTCTCGGCCGCCGTGCTCGCGGCCGCCGACCTGGGGATCAAGGCCCTGGCCGAAGCCCTGCTCTCCACCGGTGCCACGGTCGATCTGGGCCTGGTGAACCTGAAGCTGCTGTACAACACCGGGGTCGCGTTCAGCCTCGGCGCGGACCTTGCCCCGTGGCTCGTCATCGCAGCCACCGCCACGATCGTGCTGGCCATGACCTGGTATGCGGTATCCACTGCCCCGGCCATGCCGGCCCTTTCACGGGCCGGAGCAGCGCTGGTACTGGGCGGCGGTATCGGGAACCTGGTGGACCGGCTCGACGGGAAAGGCGTCGTGGACTACCTGCACAGCGGCTGGTTTCCCACCTTCAACCTCGCCGACGCCTTTGTCACCGTTGGCGTAGGCCTGTACATCCTGGGCACCTTGCTCGGGGCCCGGGAACAGCAGAAGGCCTAAACAGCCGCACGACGGGTACCCGGCGCCTACTGACATGGGAAGGACTCCTCCATGCTTGCCACCATCTTGGCCGCGGCGGCCATGTTCGCCGCGACCAACATCGATGACATCGTGGTCCTGACTGCGCTTTTCCTGGCCTCCAGCAAAGGCCGGCCCCGTCCCTGGCACATCGTCGGAGGCCAGTACACGGGATTCATCACCCTCGTCGGCCTGAGTCTCCTGGCTGCCCTGGGCCTGACCATCGTCCCGGACGAATGGGTCGGGCTGCTCGGAATCTTCCCGCTGATCCTGGGCATCGTGGGCCTCATCAGGGGACTGAGAAACCACGCCGATGATGATGAGAACAATCTCGCCGAAGGACTGGGCCTGCTAGGAATCGCCGGCATCACCATCGCCAACGGCGCTGACAACATCGCGATCTACACTCCGGTGTTCCGCACCATGGCCCCCTCCGACACGGCCATCACGGTCATCGTCTTCCTGGTCCTCGTCGCTTTGTGGTGCGCCCTGGGCAGAATCATCGGCACCCACCACAAAGTCGTTGAAACCCTCGAAAAAATCGAACACTGGCTCGTCCCGGCTGTCTTCATCGGCCTGGGCCTGACCATCCTCATCGCATCCGGGTCCCTGCAACGCCTCATCGGCCTTTGGCTCTGAGGCGCGACCAACTTCCAGCAACCCCGGGGCACAGAGCCAGCCCCGAAATCCGACAACAAGAAACATGGAGCCATGACGCCCGCTCAGACACCAACAGCCCGGACCGAAACCCCGAGCCACCCGGGCAACCCCGATAAGGCGAGCCGGATCCGCAGGATCATCTGGATTCTGTTGGCTATCATCGTGGCTGCAGGCGTAGCCGGATACGCGGTCTTCACTGCCACCCGCCCAGCCCCCGCACCAACACCGGCGGCCATTGACGCCCAACTCATCCGGGAGGACAGTCACCGCGTCACCACCCCCACCGTAGAAAAGGCACAGCTGGTCGAATTCCTGGACTTCGAATGCGAGTCCTGCCGCGCCGCTGAACCACTCGTGCAGGAACTCAAGGCCGAATACGGGGACAGGATCACGTTCATTCACCGGTACTTCCCGCTGCCCGGTCACAGGAATTCCGGCACGGCGGCACTGGCTGTAGAGGCCGCAGCCCAGCAGGGCAAGTACGAACAGATGTCCTCGAAGCTGTTTGAAACCCAGCCGCAATGGGGCGAACAGCAGGAATCCCAGGCCGAGCTCTTCCGCACCTACGCGCAGGAATTCGGATTGGACATGGCAGCCTACGATGCCGCCGTCGCCAATGAAGCGAGCAAGGACCGAATCCGCCAGGACGTCGCCGACGGCAAGGCCCTAGGCGTGACCGGAACACCGACATTCTTTCTCAATGGCGAAAAACTCGTCCTCAACAGCGAAGACCAGTTCCGCCAGCTCCTCGAGGCCGCCGCGAAGTAAGCCTCCGGCCAGTAGTACGTCACTGTCGGCGACTGCGGCCGGGGGGAAGTGTCTCGAAACCTATCTGTCGCGGATCCCTAGAGATTCAAGACAGGCGACGCGCAGTGGTGCGACAAAGAGCGATCACAAAACGCCGCCATTTATCGGCAAACTCCACAATTTGGAGGGGTCACCGGCCGCCCGTGTCGACACAGGCACAAAGGGTCGTTATTGACTTAGCCCTACGGGGCTCGGGGAAATTCCATCCGGTCGCAAGGGATGATTGGCACATGACGAACACCGTTTGGACAGATGAAGCTCTCAGCGCGGGGAAGCAAGACGCTCTTGGGCGCCTACCGTATGCACAACGCGCCGCGGAACTTATCCAGACGACTCACTCGTTCGAATCAAGTGCAGTTTTTGGTCTCACTGGACCTTGGGGTAGTGGCAAGACATCACTGGTCAACATGATCGTAGAGGAGTTGCAGAAGGATCACCCAGCGTGGGGTGTAGCAAGGTTCACCCCGTGGGCGACTAGCGATGTTCCCGGGCTGCTAAGTGAGTTTTACTCGTCCCTTGCTGAGGTGCTTCCTAAGAAGAAGGGCAAACAAGTACGGCGGGCACTCGCCATGACCGCGTCAGTCGCTGCCCCTGCTGCGAAGCTCATTCCAATCGCTGGGGACGTCGCCGCCGAAGGAGTCAAGCTTGCAGCTGGTGCTTTGGCAAAGTCGCCTTCGTGGCAAGCGGCGTTCAGTAAGGCATCAGAGGAATTAAAGGAGCTGAAAAAGCCCATTCTGATTGTGGTCGATGATATCGATCGGCTGCATGGAGACGAGTTGCTGGCGCTCCTGAAAGTGGTTCGGTTGTTGGGCAGGTTCGACGGCGTTCAGTACCTTCTCGCTTACGACGACGAGACCCTCTATCGGAGCATGTCCGCGTCCAGCGGGGTCAATCCACACGACGGTACGGCGGAGCGGTTCATGGAAAAGATCGTTCAGTATCCGCTCTTTGTACCTCCGCTGCTGCGACACCAACAGATTTCACGATTGAGAAAGGGCCTTGCGCGCATCTCACGGCAAACTGTCGACGATGGTTCGGCCAGCCAGCGTCTCAGCGGCCTAGTCGACTGTTTCACGAGCCTACTTACGACTCCTCGAGCCATTGACCGTTACATCGCCCAGCTGCAACATCATGTTCCGCTCCTACCTTCCGACGAGGTCGATGACGAGGACGTTCAACTGCTGACTCTCATTCGCGTCAGCTTCCCGTCCTTGTTCAATTCAATACCGCGGTACCGCAGCGAACTCATCTCCGGCCACACCGGTGAATGGAAAGTCGATGCCGGGTCAATCGAGTACGAGCCGTTCGACATCGGGCCTCTGTTAGAGGTCGTCCCTCAACCGCTCCGCCTCACTGCTGGGGACTTGTTGGTTTCGCTGTTTCCCAAAGTTGCCAAAAAGGGCCAGATCTCGGTTCATGGGAGTCACCGGCGCCAAAGTGTGCAACACGAGGAATACTTCGACCGGTACTTCGCGATGGGGATCCTCGATCATGATGTCAGCGACGCAACCGTCCAAGCCGCGGTGAAGGCGGCGACGGACGGGGCTGCAGCCTCCTTGAGGGATCTCCTCATCGGAACCCAGAGTGAATTGCGAAACCTGGTCCTGAGCAAATGCCTCAACCCGGCGAGCCAGCCAGCCACGGACGAGGGGCGCATCCAGTTGGCTAAAGTACTTGCCGGGATTGCCAACGATTTCCCGGAGGACGACGGCGCGCCGTTCACCGACCAAGACCAGCTTCTCTCCTGGATTGGTGACGTACTCGTAGGACTTGATAAAGAAACGCCTGCGGAAAAGCTCCGGACCGTGATGTGGACTTTCGATCGTCCTCCTCTTCGCATCCGGGCATGGAGGAGGTTGGAGTACAGCATCGATCGCGCACATCGATCTGCGAAACCGTCTTGGTACGACGCAGTAACGGCGATGCTGGCTGATGACTCAACCGCCGACTTCTTAAGGCACCTCAAGCAAGGTGACGAAGCTGCGACTAGCTCCGGTGTTGGATACCAAGTCCTCTTCGTTCTCTCCCATCGTGCAGAACAGCTTCGGACTGCTGTCCACGAACTCCTTGAGTCGAAGGAAGTGGACGTCTCGATCTTGGCCTCAAGGCTCGTGTCGGCTCGAACAGTTAGCGGCACCAAGCCAGACTGGCAGTTGTCACCCGACTTCGACCAAGAGACGTTCAACCAACTCGCGCCGCCCAAAGATGACCCGTGGTACGAGGAACCCGCGCGAGAGGTCAATATCAGAGACCTGAGCTGGGCGAACCGACGAAAGTATGCTGCCGGCCGTGTCAGGCGACCCCCTTCCGGCATTGACGGGCAACGGTAGGATCAGCGCACGTCCAGAATGCCCTGAGTGTGTCTCCCCATCGGTTCAGCGGCCAGTTGGCAGAGCTTTGTCTTCCCCAGGCGGTAACCTCGTAGTGGACCCGAAACGTGCAACCCATGCGAAGCGTTTTGGGTCCTCAGTGGTACTTGGAGGAATAGGTCGTATGAGCATCGCAGTCGAAACGAAGACACCCCAGCGCAGCATAGTTGCCGCGCTGGCGCGAGCAACCGCGTACCCGCGCCTCCGCTACATGGGTTCCAAGTACAAGCTGGCGCCCCACCTCGGAACGGTCTTCAGCGAGGTAGGTGGAACGACGTTCCTGGATGCGTTCAGCGGCTCCGGCTTCGTCGGTTACCTGGCAAAGGCCATGGGCTACGCGGTCACCACCAACGACTATCTTCATTTCCCGTCGGTAATCTCCCGGGCCTCAATGGTCAACGAGAGCACTCTCTTGACCGATGAAATGATCACAACGATCTGCGGCCCGGCACGTGACAGCCGGAACTTCATCCAAACCACATTCAAGGACGTCTTCTTTGCCGAAGACGACAGGGTCTTCTTGGATTCCGCGTGGTCGCACATTGACTGCATGACGGGAACTGAACGCGATCTCGCCCTTGCTGCCCTCATCTTGTCCGCAGCGCGGAAACAGCCTCGCGGCGTCTTCACGATTTCTGGGGACTTGTCGCACTATGACGACGGCCGGCGGGATCTTTCCTTGCCTCTCCGGGATCATTTCCGGGAGCGTGCGGCTGAGTACAACGCCGCAGTCTTCGCCACAGGGCGGACCGGGCGTGCGTTCACCGGGGATATCTTCGACCTGGAAAAGACGGACTACGACGTCGTGTATCTGGACCCTCCGTACGCACCCCCAAGCGATGACGCAGACTATACAAAGCGTTATCACTTCCTCGAGGGTCTTTCGGACTACTGGGTGGGCCGCGAAATCATGCAGGAGACCAAAACCAAAAAAATCCCCAAGCAGCGGTCGGTCTTCGCCAACAAGCGCACCATAGAAGACGCTCTCGAGCGGACGTTCGACAAGTTCAAAGACTCCGGGGCGATCGTGCTGTCCTATTCATCAAACGCGCTTCCGGGCGACGCCAGAATCAAAGAGCTGCTCGGCGAGGTAAAACCAAATGTCGAAGTACGGATGGTTGACCACCAGTATCATTTCGGGACCCACTCCGCGGCATCGAGGCGCTCTGTCCAGGAATACATCTTCATCGGGAGAGAATGACACGTGCCTACCGCGATACCCAGCTTCGAGGAGTATGTAGCCTCCCTCGGAGCTCTGACCGCCCATGTCGATCCGACCCTGGAGAACGAAGAAGGACGCCTCATCAAGGGGGCCGCCGATGAGCTGGCCGGCCTTCAAACGATCACCCAGGAAACTCTCGCTTCTTGGGTTGCTGCCCAACCGTCCGGTTCTGGAGTTGGTGTCTTTGGACTGGTCGTAGGATTGTCGCAAGAACGGTTGAGGAACAGCCTGCGGCATGGGCTAGGCTCCCCCGCGTTCGGTAAATTGGCCCGTGAGAATCCTCTTGGTCTCGTTGCGTACATGGACGCCGAATATTCGCTGTTGAGCCTCCTGGAAGCCCAACGCCACCGCCAATATGACTTTGGCGACGTTCTCGTAGCCAGAGCCGGAACAAGAGCTCTTGCAACGCGCGCAGGCCAGGCCGGCAGACAACTCGAAGACGAAATCGAAGAAATCGCCAAGAACCTTGGTCTGCCGTACCAGACCCGATGCAGGTTTGAGGGCAGGACCGCCACGGCCCCCTGTGATCTGGCGCTGCCCGCGGGTGACTCCCAAGCTCAGATCGTCGTAGCGGCCAAATCATTCGGGTCCACCGGAAGCAAACTCACCGATGCCGTTCGAGAGATCGAAGAGATGGCACTTGTACGTAAGCCAACCCAGTTTGTCTTTGCTGTCATCGACGGCATCGGGTGGAAGGGGCGCATCAACGACTTGCGCCGGATTTACAACCTGTGGTCTTCCGGTCAGATTAATGGCATGTACACGATGGCGTCGCTGGGACAATTTCAGGAAGACCTGGCAGAGGCCGCAGCGATCCTGCGACTGACTGGGCCCTGAAATCGCCCTTGGACGGTTCTGGCTCGGAACTGAGCTGCACCGGAACACGGCTCACTTGTGAGTAGGCACCGCCAGATAGGATTCGAGGTTTTCCGCTGCCAAATTATGGCCGGTAAGCAATCGTTCGATGTCTGTTGCGTTGGTCCAGGTGACTGAGGCCAGCGCCTCACTGTAAGAGCGAACAGCCGATATGAGCTGACCGAGGCCTCTCGGTGTGAGTATCTTCATTCCTGGAACTGCCGTTGCATTTCCGTAGAGGGCGTGGCTGGGATGCACCATGACCGGGAGGGCTTTTGCAGCGGGGTCGTACCGTTTGCTAAACCACAGCATCGCCTGCCCCAGCTGGGCGGCGTCTCGCTTTCCAATGGCAGTGCTAGTGGCGCCACTTTTGGCCTCGATAACCCAGTAGGCGTTGTTCCAGAGATGGAGGAGGTTGTCGGGTCCCTCGCCCATTTCATGTTCAGGCCTTTGAGAGCCGAGTCCAAGGACTATGCCAAGTTGAAACCAGGCTTCCTCAAAGTCTTCAGTTGCCTCTGGGTCGAACTTCAGGTCAGCGAGTATGGCCTCGAACCCGAGTCGGAGTGAGGACGGGTTCCCAAACTTCCCGGCGTACGCTTGTGCCGCACGTTCGGCCTGCGCCCCGGTGGACGCAAGTTTGCGAAATGTCACGCCGGACAGAGGGCGAGTGACGTGGTTGTTCTTCGCGTGAGCAACCGCCAGTACAGCCTGCGCCCGAGCCGGGTCTATTTGATCTAGATAGGCGGCTGCTTGTTCAAGCAGCCAGCCCTTCATTTTGAATACCTCAGCTTCGTCCGCAACGGTCTCTAAGCGCTGAACCGCAGAATTGATGTCCCCTCGAAGGGCCGAATCGAACGCTTCTCGGCGGGCCGATGCGCTGTCCGAGATGTGCCCTTGCTGAGGTCCGATTCCGCGTAGCGAGAGCTTCGCGAGCTTGACCCAGTTTGCATCGCGGTTGAGCGCCTGGTTTGCCGTTTCGATTATTTTCGAGAGGGGCTGATTGTCCATTTGCCGGGCCACTTGACGAGACAGTTTTAGTTGCGCCTGAGTCGCGGGGCTAAATCGCGAGGCAGTCCTGGGATCCACGGTCAGCTGAGCGAGCCTCGATCCAATGAGAAAAATGAGGCAGTGGTCCTCATTACTCCGTACGCCTCGCCCCATACCTTGCTCGATACGTTGAACCTGACGGTCGTCTACACCGTATTCGTAGCTCGTAAGTAGGGACTCCAGCCTCTCTTCGCCGTTGAAGGCCGCGGGCAGACCGTCGATGACTAGTATCCTGCATGCGTCTTGTGGAAGGTCTATGCCGTCGTATTTGTTGGCAAAGACGACTAGGCCCAGGTGCTTACCGTCCTTGAGTCGATCTACAACGGTCTCGATCTCGTCTGCGGATGCAACTATGTCTGCCTCCGGCCAAAGCGAAGCAGCGGAATCGCTCGGAACCAAGACCACAGCGTTGTAATTCTTGCTGAGCTTCACAATCTCGTCCCGAATTTGCTGTTCGGTGACGCTCGGGTTGATTTCCTGGGGCGCGAGAATCATGCGTTCGCCAATGTCCCCGGCGGTCAGAGGCGTGATCGCTGTCGCGATGCTCGTCGGGTCGGCGCCAAAGTCTGTGACCAGAACACTATCGTCTGCGAGGGTCGCCGTGAGATATACCCTCCGTTGCGCCTGGGAGAAAGCGCTGACATGTTTCACAAGCGGGCATGGAGGAGTGATGGTAACCGACTTGTTGGTAAATACTGCTCGGCAGAGGTGTAGAGCTTCGCGGACTGCTGGCCACTGAAAGTAGAGCGGATCATCATCAGTTGAAGCAATGCTTCTCAATATCTCCCTGACCTGATCATTCTTTGCACGCCACGACCAGAAGGGGACCCGAACGAGAGCGCTGTTGCTGTCTTCAACCAGGTCAAGTACGCCGTCGGGTGATTGTTGCTTCAGGTCCTCGTGGAAGAGATCCAGAAGCGTGTGATAGGCGACGGTGCCTCGCTCTACGGTGAGGGAAAGCTGCTTTCGGGTCGTAGCAAGTGCGGCATGTGCATCGTCGATTACAACCGAGCCAATCGGGAGTGCCGGCTTGGCCGTGCGCCGGTCCGAAAAGACTGTCCTCCCGTTGAAGAGCTTGTATGCGTTCACGACCGCAATAGCTTCTCCGGCCAAATAGCGAGAGTCGTCAGGATCGGCCACGGTGTCGATGCCAAGCTTCTTGGCCTCCTTCAGTACCTGCTTCACCAGGTATTTGTCAGGTGCAACGTACAACGCGGGGCCGAGGCCCTCATTGAGGTAACTCTGCAAAATCACCAATCCATCGATGGTTTTGCCACCACCCGTGTTCACCTTCATTACGAGGTCGCGTTCGTTTCGCCGCTCATGCCACGCTGTCAGGACCTGGGCCTGCACATCTCGCAGATAGCCGTACCCAACCGTCTTATTCGGCAGTTGACTGTGGAGCTCTCGGGGCTCAATGACCGCCCCCATGACTTCCTCACGCAATAAGCTACCGAAATCCATGGTTCCCCCAACAGATGCTTGGTCGCCGATCAGGATTCCGGCGAGGTGGTATCAGGCTACAGCCCCGCCCGTCTCAAACAGCCAGGAAAGAGCCCGTCCGAGGGGTAACGCTAGTTTGGTGCCGGCGATCGGGATAACTGCGGCCCGGCGCTCCCTATGTGGGGCTGCCACGGTCCGGTACCTCGTTGTTCCTGGTCGCGCGGCTGGGAACTGGCTAGCTGCGTGGTCGCGATTCATGGCGGTCCGTCGCTGGTGCGTGGCTCCTGTGGTTCGTCCTGGGCGGCGGACCGCCCGGCGTACGGCAGGCTCCGTACCTTGGGAATGGTAGGGCCGGGCGGCTGTTTTGGGGGTCCAGCCGCCCGGCCCACTTCCAATTATTCGGACTCGGCGGTGTGCTTGTCGAGGATGAATTTTTCGACGGCGCTGGCTGCGTATCCCCACTGCGTGAGCTGGTTCAGGTAGTCGAAGTGGCGCTTCTCAGCTGATCGCCATGAGTCTTTCTGGATGGTCTTCTCGTACCCGGCGCAGATCAGGGCGATCAGGGAGAACTCGGGGCGTGCGGTGGTTTTGGCGGTGTGGTCCCGGAGCGGGTTCCAGCCCCACCGGTCGGCGTCCTCCCCCGTCTTGGCCCCAAGCATTTCGGTGGCGACCTTGCCGTCGTAGCCGCTGGCCGTTTCGGAGTAGTGGGTGATGGCGTGGACGGTGAAGTACTGCCAGCCCTTCGGCGCGGTCTTCCGCGAGAGCAGGGTCTTCACGAACTCGCGCCTTACCTTGGTCGCGCTCTCCATCTCGCGGTTGTTCGCGATCAGGGTCTTGCGTTCGGCTTTCTGCTCCTCGGTCATCGGGCCTTTCTGGGCCTGTGTGCCGCCGTCGTAGCGTTCGTACTACGGGGTGAAGCCCAGGTCTTTCCAGCCGGTGATGACGGGGGTGGCGTTGTGCTGGCCCCGGTAGTCGGTGCTGATCTTGTAGGCGTTGGCGTCCTCGTCGGTTGCCGGTTCCTCGTCGGCCCGCTTCGCGGCCGAGACGTAAAGGTTTTCCTCGTCGGCGTAGTGCCCGGCATCCTCGACGATGGTCTTGCCCGCTGCCTCGAGCTCGGCGATGAGCGCGGCGCGTGCGGCTTCGCTGGCCCGGCGGTCACGCAGGAGCTGTGCGACGTGCAGGAGCTGGTCGGCTTCGTCCGCCAGCACTGACTCCAATTCCTCGGTGGCCTCTTCGTCGCCTTCAAATTCGGCCATGATGAGCGCTTCATCGATGCTGTAACCCTTGCCCAGGGCGGCGGCTCCGGCGTCGGAGGCTTTGGCCTTCAGTGCGCCCTCGACGGTGGTTTTGGTCCGTCCGGTCTTCTTGGCGATCGCGGCGGCCGAGACGCCGATCAGGGAAAGCTGGTGGTAGGCGTCGGCTTCGTCCGCTTCGGTCAGTTCGGCCCGCTGGATGTTCTCCACGACCTGGGTCACGATCCGTTCGGCTTCCTCGGGGGATTCGATGATCATCACCGGAATCAGGGTCCGGGCGGCTTCGACGGCGGCGCGGGTGCGGCGCTGGCCCATCAGGACGTGCACGGTGCCGTCCTCCTTCCGGTGGGCGATCACCGGTTCCATCACGCCGTGTTCTTTGATGCTGGCGATGAAGTCGGCGGTCAGGGCCGCGTCTTTGCGGACGTTGATGTCGACGGTCAGGGTGGCCGGGTCGAGCATTTCGAGGGTCGGGTTGGTGCTCATGGTGGTGCTCCTTTTGCAGAGGATTCCGGTGGGTGGGGCGGCTCAGGTGACCGGCCAGCTCCCCTCTCCCCCCGACGCTTCTATGTCTGTCAAGCGGCTGGAAAAGGGTGCTGGCGCGGACCATAGCGGGGCGGCTCAGGTGACCGGCCAGCTTCCCCTCTCCCCCGTTGTTTTGGCTGCTGGCGAAGCTTGCGGAGCTGTGGCCGACGGAGGCCTGTCTACCCGCAGGGCAAGGGGCGGGAAATTCCCGGAGGAAATCAGCGACGAAGGAGCGCCGCAGGGACATTTTGTGCGCCGCGGGCCCCGACGGAGGAGGGGCTAGACGGGCCGGAGCGGACACGTACAATCCGTCAGGACAGCAGCCAAAACAAGAAGACCGCTTCTGCAGCCCGAGCGGAGCGAGGCCCTTTCCAGCGTTAAAAGGGATGAGGCCGGCCCGTTAGGGCCGGCCTCATCTTTCCCTCAGCAAAAGGAAACTCAGTGCTGCGGCGTCATCGCTACAGGTAACTTACGGGTCCAGCGGGGATTTCTCCCAGGAGATATCAACGATGGGGGCGTCTGGCTGCGGCATGGTCAACATCGAGAGCTCGAGGATGTCCTGGGCGTGGGTCGCGTCGGCAGGTGCTGCGTCATCGTCCGTCAGGATGTATTCGTGGCTCATGTGCTGCCCCCAGGGCTCTCAGTGGATCGTGTTCCTTTTCCACTGTAGCCCGGCGTCGGGCCGGTTGCCCGCTTGTGGTGCTGCGCCCGCGGAATCGCGATCGGCGGCCGGAGGAGATGTTCCTACCCTCATGAGAGGCTTTACGCAAAGACTCACTTTCGGGGGAAGTACTTTGGACATTTCGATAGTCGTTAGCGTGGTGTGGGTGGTTGCGCCTGGGGTTTTAGCTGCAATCGCGCTGGATTATTCGCCTCGGCGTGAAGCACGGGTTGCGTTCATACGATCTGGATAAAGCCCGAGAATCAGAACCTGTGGTCTGAGCGCTTCAAGTCCAGTGCGGCTACGGCCTCTGGTACCAGCTCCCAATCCGGCCACGCCTTACCCGAGTTGCGCCGTTGTCGCGCCATCGGCGGCCGGAGGAGCGCATGCGGGGGAGGCCGCCGACGCACCCAACGGGGCCGGACCGATTTCCCGGTCCGGCCCCGTTTGTTTTTAGCGGTGCCGCTTGTAGGCAGTGTCCTGGTTCTTCGCGACCGGGGCTATGGTTCCCCGGCTGACCAGCTGGTCCATCAGTTCCGCGAGCCGGTAGCCCGGCGTATCAGCCAGAGCAAGCTTGAAGTGGTCCGAAGCTACCGACGACTGGCCTTTGAGGTACGCCAGCCAGCCGATCAAGGTCAGCAGGGGCGCCCGGTAGCCCTCCGGCGCGGCGTCGATGAGGTTCCGGACGGTTTCCTGCGCCCGGTCCACATGGTTCCAGTCCGGCGCGATCCCCTCCCCCACGAGCAGGTTCCCGCTTTCCTCGGCGTCGGTCCGTTCCGGGTCGATGACGTTGCAGAACATTACGTCGCGCAGGTCCGGGCGCTGGAAGCACGCCAGCAGCTCCGCCGCCGTCTGCGGGTCCGTCCAGCTGTCCCGGGCCAGGGCCCCTGCCCACAGTTCCCGGCCCGGGCGCAGGTCCGCGCCGAGCACTCCCGGGAGCGCGTGGCGGATCTGTTCCTCCCTGTCTGCCGGTCCTGCGAACGGTGCGTAGCTGGTGCCGGGCGTCTTTTGGTAGCTACTGCCGCGGAACACCAGTTCCGCGTTCAGCTGCCCGTCGGTGATGGATTCCAGCGGTTCGGGCGGGCAGCACCCGGCGTCGCTGTCACACAGGAGGTTTTGCCAGTGCGACGGGGTGACCAGCCACGCGTCCCGCAGCGGGGTACCCGCGCTGTCCAGGGCCTCAATGAAAGCCTCGACGTGGTCGTGGAAGGGGCGGGGCTGACCGGGTGCCGGGGTGCCGGCCGTGTAGATGGCCAGCAACACCGCCGTGGCCTGAGTGTCCAGTGCGAGGTAGTCCACCATGGAGCGGGCGAACCCGGCGGGTTCGGCTGACGCGGGGGCGTCGACGCGCAGTGTCGCGCCCAGTGTCCTGCCCCGCATGGTCAGGAACACGAAGGATTCCTGCGGTACGAACCCGAGGGTGTGCGGGATGAAACCGAGGATGTCGGCGGGGCTGGAGATGCGGATTGCGTCGTTCATGTTCGAGTCCTTTGCTGAGGATGATGGTGGGTGGGGCGGCTCGTGGTGACCGGCCAGCTTCCCCTCTCCCCCGTTGTTTTGGCTGCTGGCGAAGCTTGCGGAGCTGTGGCCGACGGAGGCCTGTCTACCCGCAGGGCAAGGGATGGGAAATTCCCGGAGGAAATCAGCGACGAAGGAGCGCCGCAGGGAAATTTCGTGTCCCGCAGGCCCCGACGAAGGAGGGGCTAGACGGGCCGGAGCGGACACGTACAATCCGACAGGACAGCAGCCAAAACGTCGTAGACAGACCAGGGCCGGGGGCGGCGGAGCCCTGCGGAGCCGGCACTGGACCCACTGCCGGCCGCGCCAGCGGACGCCCTTTCCTGGGTGAGCCCTGCGAACCCTTCCATCACCACCCCGGGTCTGCTCACGACGTCCATGGCACCGGCGGCCGCGCACCCCCGATCCCCGGCACTGCGTGTGCGATTGGCGGTCCGCCGCGGCCAACCCACCGCCCAAGCCGGCCAAGACGGCGGACCGCCAGCGGTGACCGCCCCGGCAACGGGACGGCCACCTGAAAGGACTAGCCGGCGAGCAGTTCGGCCAGTTCGGCCGCATCGGAGACCAGCACCGCCGCGCCTTCTTTCAGGAGCCGGTGGCATCCTGCGGAGTTGGCGCTGTGCACGCTGCCGGGGACGGCCGCGATGTGCCGGGCAATGGTTTCGGCGTGGTGGGCGGTGTTCAGCGCCCCTGACCGCCAGCGGGCTTCCACGACACAGGTCACGCCTGCGAGGGCGGCGATGATGCGGTTTCTCTGCAGGAACCTGTGCCGGGTCGGGGCGGAACCGGGCGGGAGCTCTGAGAGGCTCAGGCCGTTGCCACGGATCGCGGCCGCGAGATAAGTATTACCGGCAGGAGGGGGTCGGCGTGGCCCACATCCCATGCCGCCGGGGCCGCCTGGCCAGGAACCAACAAGGGAACTCCCTCACAATGAAAAAGCCGCCCTGCCTGGACCGCGGGGCGGCTGTTTCGTGCGAGTGCCGCCTAAGACCCGGGTTCTCGAGGCAGCCGGCCCTTCACCCGGACCTCATATTCCGCCGCTCGCGTGCCCGCTGGAGCCGGATCTCGGTCTTCTCCAAGAGCCACTGGTCGGCATTGTAATAGGACTCACCGTCGTACTCTTCGACGACACAGAGATCCCCCGGAGACAAACCTGGGCGGGAGTATCCGTTATCGGGAGCCAGCTTCAGCCGCTGGGAGACGGACAATTCCTTTGCATTGATGATCCAATCGTGCTTTCGCACGCGACGTAGCAGCGAAGACACGCCGGCAGTCTCTTCATACCCGCGGTGCAACTCCCCTTCGTGCAGGAACCAGGTTCCGATGTCGATAGCCGAATATGAATACACGCGCTCGAGGTTCACGAATCCGAGAGAACCACGCTGGATCGCCACCACCCGTCGCTCCAGCACACCCTCGCTGCGCAGATAGTCAGTCGCCTCTTGGAAACGCCCAATAAATTGTCGCTTCAACCGCGAGAAATGGTCATCGGCCCGGCGCATCGCTGCCGCGGAATCGGCCTCGCTGCGCTGCCTCGCAGCCATGTGCTGCTCAATGTCATCTGCGAACCCCATGTGCAAAAAAATAGCAGCGCCACCGCGAAATGGAACATACTCGGCGTTTGAACGGCCCCTGTATCCCCGGCTCGGTTTGCCGGGGGCCCGGACGGGCGTTCCACGATCTCGGTCACCCTCGCTCCTTAATCGTCGGGCGCACGCCGTCCTCGACGGCCTTGACCCGGCCATGCGGGGCCATACCCCGCCCACGACGCTCCTGCTAAGGTCTTCAAAACCAGCTCGTTTGGGGCCGGCGCCAATACCTTGGGGGAAAAGATGAAGCGCGCAGTCCACGTCGCCCTGTCGACAGCAATCGTAATCATTCTGGCGGGATGTGCCTCCGTTGCCCAACCGCTCACCGGCGAAGCTACGAGCCCGCAGAAAACGGATGTGACGCTCGCGCAAAACGTTACCGGCGAAAGCCTGTGCCACATCACGCGGAACGTGCTGGCGCCGGTCGCCCTCCCTGGCGTCGCTGTTGACGATCAGATGGAACAACACGGTCGGGCTCTGTGGTGCGTCTCCTCGGGCGACGCACAACTCGCGAAAGTCACCGTCAACTACGACCTGTTCAACGTCACCGACAGGGCGTCGACCTTCGCCCTGTTCGTCGACGGCTCCGCGAACGCGAAGGAGCAGTGCCCAAAGGGCGCCTCCCTTCCCGAGGTATCGATCGGAATGCCCGATGAAACAGCAATGATATGCGACCGCAATGACCGCAGTGTGTTCGAGTACGCTGCAGCGTCGCCAAACGGCGGGTTGAGCATCCGCGTCGAGCGAGCAGCGAAATCCGGACCCATCACCAGTGGCGAAGCACAGTCGTGGCTAACCGCGGCAACAAAAGGTCTGGTAACCGCGTGCACCTCGTGCGGTGGAGCATCAGAGAACAGCACCGGGAAGAGCGTCTCCGACAACTCGGCTGCAGGTGTCTGCGAGGGCTACCTGACAGCGATCAAGAACGGTTCCGATCCCACTGTCGCGCATGCGGAGTGGCTGAGTCCCCAGGAGTATTCCAAACCTCTTGGTATCGACCTCCCGAAGCCTGACTGCGCACTGCGGATCGAGACGGTTGGTGGCACAGTGACGCACAACCTTGGCTGGACTGATACCGATTTCTTCGAGGTCCATGCCGCGCTGACTAAGCACGGACTGAAATCCACGCCTTGGGACGGCGAGAACGGCCAGCGGAAATACATGCTTACGGGACAAGATGGAGCCGGCCTATTTTGGCTCGACAGCGGCGATGGCATAACCCGAGGTACGCCGGTGGATGATGTGCTTTTCGTCTACGCCGAGTAGAACGCAGCACGAGCAATCCGAGCGGGCAGACGCTAGGTGCAGCTATCGGTTGCACCATTACTGGCACAGAAGCGCCTATTCCGGGTAGGGGTCTGCCCGGCAGCATGGGACCAGGTTGGTTCCGCGGTGGCGTAAAGGGCGTTGAGCTGGCGGTAGAGCGTTCGGGCGATGTAGCGCTTGAGGGATCTGCGGATTTCGCGGTAGCTGCGGCCTTCTTGGGTGCGTTTGGTGACGTAGTCCCGGGTACCGGGGTCGTGGACCATCCGGGTCATGGCGATGGTGTGCAAGGCTCGGTTGAGGCGCCTATCACCGCCCCTGTTGAGCCTGTGGCGGACAGTGTTACCGCTTGAGGCTGGCAAGGGGTTCACCCCTGCCAGTGAGGCGAAGGCAGCTTCGCTGCGGACCCTTCCTGGATGCGACCAAGCTGTCAGGACGGTGGCGACTGTGACAGCCCCGGTGCCCACCATCTCCAACAGCGGCGCAGCGGGGCTTTCCCGGATCAGCTCTGTCATGCGCTTCTGGTTCGCGGCCAGCTGGGTGGTCACTTCGAGAACGCGGCGCGCCAACCGAACTGCTTCCTCGCGCGCGATCGACAGTTCGATCTGCTCGTGTCGTTCCCGCCATCTGGTGATTGTGGCGATCTGGGCGGGTACAAGCGGTTTACGAGCGTCGATTCCCAGATCGTGTGCCCGGAGTAGGGCGATGAGTGCATTGACGTTCATTGTTCGTTCCCGGGTCAGCTGGTCCCGTGCTGCGCTCAGGATCCTTAGTCCGGCGCGGGTTCCTTCATCCTTGCGCGGGGCGCGGAGCTGGGACTCCTCTATGGCCAGGACTGCGGTTCCGATGGCGGCGGCGTCCAGCGGGTCGGATTTGCCGATTCCCCGGCGCCCGCGGGCGTTCATCCGCGGAGCTTCAGCGACGTCGTACCCGGCGTCGGTTACTGCCCGGGCCAGGCGCGCCCCGTAAGAGCCGATACCCTCAACGGCCCATAGACAGGCCATGTCGCCGTCTGTCCGTCGGCCGACCCAGGCAAGAGCGCGGGAAATCCCTGCCGGGGTGGTCGGGAACTGCTCGCACGCGACCTGTCGCTTGGTGCTGGCCTCGATGATGGCGTACGTGTGGGTGCGGGCGTGGCAGTCCACACCGATGACGAACGGGCGGGTCTGCGCAACGATAGTCAACGCGGCCCTCCTTCCTTTCGAACGGGCAAGACGGATCGCATCACGACCGGCACTGGACCTGGGAAGAGTCACTTCGAGGCAATACTGTGATGAGCCACAACCCCAAAGGGGCCGGGCAAGCTTCTAATCAAGCCACCGACGTGGGACAGGTCAACGCCGGCCGCTCCACCCAGCGCGGACAAGTCGGGGGAAACGCACCCTCAAGGGGCAATTGTTTTTTCGAGTCACGCGCCAGGCAGAACGACCGGCATCAACACTGCCAGCTAGTCCCAGACCAACCACGTCAAGACTCACAGTTGTTTTTTGGCTGCTGGCGGAGCTTGCGGAGCTGTGCCCGACGGAGGCCTGTCTACCCGCGAGGGCAAGGGGCGGGAAATTCCCGGAGGAAATAAGCGACGAAGGAGCGCCGGAGGGAAATTCCTGCACCGCAGGCCCCGGAGGAACGGAGGGGCTAGCGGTCCAGCGTCGCTGTCGCGCCGTGGCGGGAGAAAGTATGCGGTTACCTCGCCCCGGGCTCTGGTCTGGGATGAGGTTTCCGGCGGATCATGGTGGTGTCTGCCGTGGTGGACGCCGGTTCGTCTATGGTGCTGTGGGTGAGCCTGTGGGCTAGCGTGGCGCGGAGGGCTTCCACGGGAACCGTGGATTGTTGCCTTGGAGCACGAGTGTTAGATTCCTGAATTTTCCCTGTCCTCCCCATGGCAGACGCCAGATGGCCAGGTCAAGGTGTCAGGAGGAACTGTCATGGATATCGTGCATGAACGGGCAGCCGGTTTGGATATTTCCAAACGCGACGCGAAGGTCTGTCTCCGGGTCCCCGGGCAACGGGCCGGAACTTACACCTCAACGGTCACCACCTGGGGTGCGACCACCGGGCAGATTCTTCAGCTGCGGGATGTCCTGGAACGCGAGCACGTCACCATGGTCGTCATGGAAGCGACCAGTGATTACTGGAAGCCTTTCTACTATCTCCTCGAAGAGACGCTGCCGGTGATGCTGGTCAATGCCAAGGCCGCACGGAACATCCCCGGCCGCAAAACCGACGTCTCGGACGCGGCCTGGCTGGCCCAGCTCGGCGCGCACGGACTGCTACGGGCCTCGTTCGTCCCGCCGGAGCCGATCCGTGAACTGCGGGACCTGACCCGGGCCCGGTCTATTGCCATCCGTGACCGGACCCGGGAGATCCAGCGTCTGGAGAAGTTCCTGGAAGGCTCCGGGATCAAGCTCTCCTCCGTAGTCGCGGACCTCACCGGAGTGTCCTCCCGGGCCATGCTCGAAGCCCTCATCAGCGGTGAACGGGACCCGGAAGTCCTGGCCGGTCTCGCCAAAGGCACCCTGCGCTCCAGAATCCCCGAGCTCGTCGACGCCCTGACCGGCCGGTTCAAGTCCCATCACGCGTTCATGGCCCGGTTGCACCTGGACCAGATCGACGCCCAGTCCCGTATCATCGACGCACTCACCGAGCGGATCGAGGAGGCGATGGAACCCTTTCGTGCCGCCAGGGAATTCCTGGCCACCATCCCCGGAATCTCACTCAAAGTCGCCGAGGTGATCATCGCCGAAACCGGGGCGGACATGACCGTCTTCGAGACCCCCGGCCGGCTCGCGTCCTGGGCCGGTGTCTGCCCCGGATCCAACGAATCCGCCGGCCGGATTAAATCCGCGCACATCCTGCCCGGCAACAAATACCTCAAAGCAGCCCTGGGCATCGCGGCCCTCTCCGCGTCCCGAAGCAAGGACACCTACCTCGCCGCCAAATACCGGCGCATTGCTGCCCGCCGCGGACCGATGAAAGCCCTCGTCGCCGTAGAACACTCCATCCTCAGCGCGGCCTGGCATATGCTCGCCGACGGCGAATGCTATGCCGACCCCGGCGCCGACCGATATACCCGTCTTGACCCGATCAAAGCCAAAACCAACGCCATCAAAAAGCTCAACAGCCTCGGCTTTGACGTGACCATCACCCCGGCCACCGCAGCCTGACAACCCTTACTTTCGTATTAGACGGGCTGGAGCGGGCACGTACGATCCGAAGGAATCTCAATGATGTTGTCAACGGGTATCTGTGTGCCGCTCCTGTGTCCCGGCCGGTGGCGGCCGGGACACCTCAGGAGCTTCTAGCTCGTCCAGCCGGGGTAGGGCCCGCGGTCCTGGTCGGGCAGTCCGGCGGCCGTGGCGGGGAGGTTCTCCGGGCCGTCGGACTGCCCGGAGGCCCAGTGGAAGAAGACCTCGGCGGTGATCGCTTGGAAGCAGGCGTCTTGGGACCGGAACCAGTGCGTGGCGGTGTCGCCCTCGACGTAGGTGCCGTAGCCGAACAGTTCCCCGTTCCCGTCGCGGGTACGGGCGACGGCGAAGATGATGTAGGGCCAGGAACCGGCGTCCCAGCCCTCACTGCCCCAGTTCGGCAGGGCCGACCAGGCGGTGCCATCGAGGGTGTCCATCCAGTCGTACCCGTCCCCTGACCGGTCATCGGCGGGAAGGACCGGGGCGGAAACCGCTTCCGCGGTGTCGGTCGTGACCGCGCGGGTCATGGTTTTGCTCATGAGGTGATGCTCCGTTTCGCTCGGGCGGGGCGGGCGCCGAAAGTACCGGCTTCCATCTCCCCCACCATGTTTTTTGCCTGCTGGCGAAGCTTCGCGTAGCTGTGCCCGACGGAGCCGGGACAACCCGAAGGGCAAGCAGCGGATGGGTTGTGGGAGGAAATAAGCGAAGCGCCGACACAAGGCATCCGGTGCGCTGCCGTCCGCAGGACGGTTGCGCCGGTGGAGCGGGCACGTACGATCCGCAGGACAGCAGGCAAAAATGAGGAAAATGCTCCTGCAGCCCGAGCGCAGCGAGGACCTTTTCCTCCCGGCTCGGTCGCCGAGTGTTGGCCGGAAGTACCCGGGCAGGTCAGGCAGCGTGTAACGGGTGAGGCCGCCACGCGACCGGGTCCTAGATTTGAAAGAATCACTTTTTCCTGACAAGCTGTCGGAAAGATGCCGACAGCTTGTCAGCAACTTAATTCATCCTCCTCCGAACCTAGGACTGCCAATGTTCCTTGCACTCCGCGAACTGATGTTCGCGCGTGGCCGCTTCAGCCTGATGGGCGGTGTGATTGCGCTCATCGCCGTGCTGATGGTGATGCTCTCCGGCCTTTCCTCCGGCCTCGTCAACGACGGCGTGTCAGGCCTCAAATCGATGCCCGTGACCGCGTTTGCCTTTGATCAGGGCACCAAGACCGACAACGCCTTCTCCCGCTCCGCGATCGATGACCAGCAGCTCGATGCCTGGCGCGGCGTCGAGGGCGTGGCCGCCGCCGAAAAGATGGGCGTCGGCATGGCCAATGCCACCACCGATTCCGGCAAGCAGATTGACCTGACGCTTTTCGGCGTCGAGCCCGGGTCCTTCCTTGAACCGTCCCGCTCGGCAGGTACCGGCCTCGGCGGGACTGACGGCATCGTCCTGTCCTCGACCGCAAAGGCTGAGGGCATTAATCTCGGCACGGTCGTGACGCTGGACAGGATCGGCACGAAGCTCAAAGTTGTTGGCTTCACCGATGGGCAGGCGACGTTCGGCCACGTCGACGTGGCCTACCTGCCGCTGAAAACCTGGCAGCTGATCGCCTCCGGCCAGGCCGCCGCCGGAGCCCCGACCGCCGGGCAACTGTCCGCACTCCATTTCGACACCGCCAGCGTGGTGGCCGTCCAGGCCAAGCCCGGAGCCAAGGTGGACCTTGCCGCCGGCGACGCTGCCGCCGGAACGTCCAGCAAGTCCCTGTCCGCTGCTTTCAATGCATCTCCTGGCTATGAGGCCGAGACCATGACCCTGTCCATGATCCAGGTCTTCCTCTACGCGATCTGCGCCCTGGTGGTCGGCGCGTTCTTTACCGTCTGGACGATTCAGCGGAAGCACGAAATCTCGGTCCTGCGGGCCATCGGCGCCTCGACCGGCTACCTGCTGCGCGACGGGCTGGCCCAGGCCGCCATCCTGTTGGTGGGATTCACCGCGCTGGGCGTGGCCGCCGGTCTGGGACTCGGCGCCGCCATGCCGGACGCCATGCCGTTCGCGCTGGAGGCGGCCCCGATCGCTACCGCCACGGCTCTGACCATTGGGCTTGGCCTGATTGGTGCCGCCGTGGCCGTGGTGCGCATTTCCCGGATCGACCCGCTCAACGCCCTCGGAGGACAGCGATGACCAGCTCCACCTTTCCCGCCGCCGGCGCAAGCCGTGCCGACACACCCCAACCCACCGGCCTGTCCATCCGCCACGCGGTGATGGAACTCGGCGACGGCGACACCCGGGTGACAGCCCTTGATGACGTCAGCCTCGACGTTGCCCCGGGCGAGTTCCTTGCCATTGTCGGGCCGTCCGGTTCCGGCAAATCCTCCCTGCTCGCCGTCGCCGGCGCCCTCGCCAGCCCGGATTCCGGCACGGTCGCGGTCAACGGCCAGGACCTTTCCCAGCTGAGCCAGGGCAAACGGGCTGCGTTCCGGCTGTCCAACATCGGCTTCGTCTTCCAGTCCGGCAACCTCATCCCGGCCCTGACCGCGGCGGACCAGCTCCGGCTGGTGAACCGGCTCGCGGGCGGTCCGAAGACCTTCGACCCGGTTGCGCTGCTGGCATCCGTCGGCATGGCCCACCGTGCCGCCAACCGTCCCGGCCAGCTCTCCGGCGGCGAACGCCAGCGCGTCGGCATCGCGCGGGCACTCGTCTCCGGGGCGAAACTCCTTCTCGTGGACGAACCGACCGCGTCCCTTGACCGGGCCCGCAGCCGCGAAGTCGTAGAACTCCTCGCACGGCAAAGCCACGAGCACGGCGTAGCAACCGTCATGGTCACCCACGACCACGACGTCCTCGGCTACTGCGACCGCGTCGTTGAAATGGTGGACGGCCGCTTGGGTGCACCTGCCCCGGTCCGCTAAGACGCTTCGCCTGCGGCACGACGACGGCGGCCTGCTCAGCAGGCCGCCGTCCCGCCCCGTACTCTTAATGCGTAAGTCTGTCAGTGTCAGAGGATCCCGCAATGCCCAGAATCAGTGCCGCCACCGTCGTGGAGCACCGCGCCGCACAGGAGCGCGCACTGCTGGACGCTGCCCACGAACTGCTGCAGGAAACCTCGGAATCGCCGACCATGGCCGACGTGGCCTTGCGGGCCGGACTCTCGAGGCCCAGCGTCTACCAGTACTTCGACTCCCGACAGGACCTCCTTCAGGCTCTGGTCCGCGACATTTTCCCACGCTGGACCGAGCGCGTCACCGACGCCATGGCCGATGCCCCCACCAAAGCGGACCGCATCCTGGCCTACGCCACAGCCAACGTGGATCTTGTAGCCGAAGGAGCTCACGCCGTCGGGGCAGCGTTGGCCGCGCTGGCCCCGGGCGCCGAACTCGACGAACAAGCGACCCGGATGCACCGCCAGCTTCAGGAACCGCTTATAGAGACCCTCACAGAGCTTGGGGTTGCGGACCCCGAGTCGCTGGCAGAGATGATCAACTCCGTCGTCCACGCCGGCACCCGCATGCTCGAATCCGGGCAAACGTTGGAACAGGTCCACTCCCACCTCAGCACGCTGCTCGGTCCCTTCGTGACCGAACACCAAAACGCCGAAGACACCCGGATTTAAGTCTCGGGAGCCGAGAGTCAGGCTGCCATCGGATCCATCCGAGCCGTTGCAGGAGCATAGATTGTGCCGTCGCGGAGCATGGCCCAGAGGACGTTGAGTCGGCGTCTGGCGAGGGAGAGCATGGCTTGGATGTGGGTTTTGCCTTCACCGCGTTTTCGGTCGTAATAGCCGCGCGAGGCGGTACAGCTTTTCAAGGCTGAGAGCCCGGAAAGGTAGAAGACCCGCAGGAGCCGGCGGTCGTAGCGGCGGGGGCGGTGGTGGTTGCCGCTGATTCTGCCGGAGTCACGGGGTGCCGGGGCGAGCCCGGCGACGCCTGCGAACCGGTCCGCGGTTTCAAAGACGGTGAGGTCCCCGCCGGTGGCGCCGAGGAACTCCGCGGCGAGAACGGGCCCGAATCCGGGCATGCTGAGCAGGGTCTGCGTGTGCCGGTGTTCCGTGACTGTCGCGCTGATCAGCGCGTCGAGTTCGGTCAGCTCTTCGTTCAGGGTCAGGATTTCCCGGGCGAGTGCGGCGACGATCCCCTCCCCCATCTGCTGGGCCGGAACGATCGTGTGCTGAGATTTGGCGGCCTCGACCGCGGTTGCGGCAACGGCGGCCGAGGACCGGGTCCCTTGCTTCTTCAGCCAGGCGTGGATCCTCGCCTGCCCTGCGCGGCGGATCCCGTCCGGCGTCCGGTGTTTGGTTAGCAGTGTCAAGACTGCCTTGGAGCGGCTGTAGTCGAAGGCCCTTTCCAGTGCGGGGAAGTATTCCAGCAGTTGGGCCTGCAGGCGGTTGATTGCCCGGGTACGGTCCGCGGATTTGTCGGCACGCCTGGCGGTTAGGAGCCGCAGCCCTGTGCTGATCTCATCCCCTGCACGCAGCGGTTGCAGGTCTGTTCGCATCCGGGCCTGATCGGCGATGACTGCGGCGTCTTTGGCATCTGTCTTGCCTTCGCCGCGGTAGATCTTGGAGGCGTGGTGCACTGTCCGGCCGGGGATGTAGAGGATGTTCTGGCCGTGGCCGATGAGCAGGGCGATCAGCAGCGCCGGTCCGCCATGGTTCAGGTCGGTCGCCCACACCACCTCGTCACTGTCCGCGATCTCGAGCACGCTGGCGAGGAGTTGGAGCAGGGCTGGTTCGTCGTTGGGGACTCGTTGGGAGAGCAGCCGGTTTCCGTCGGCGTCGATCACAACGCAGTGATGATGGGCTTTGCCGGCGTCAATACCGGCCCATAGGTTCACCAAGAACAGCCTCCAGTCTGTCGGTTTGGGTGGGGCCCAGCAGATAACCGCGCCGTCGTGTCCTTATCCGGCGATCATGTCGCGTCTCTCAATCAGCGGTCGGGTCATCGCGGGGTGGCGGGCGGCCAATCCTTCGAAGCCGTCACACAACATGTCCGGCACAGCAACCAAAGCCATACCCTCCTCCCCTGGGTAGCCACGACCCTACAACGGCCGAGGAACTGATCCCGGTAACAACATAAGGACAGCAGCCAAAAAACGTCGAAGACGTCAACAACAGGGACAGGGCAGCCGGAGCTCTGCGACGGAGGCACTGGACCCAACAGCCGGCCGCGCCAGCGGACGCCCGCCAACTGGTTGGAGCGCAGCGGAAACCAGTCACTTCGCCCGGGCACCGCGGCACGCCCCCGCTGCCCGGCTCAGGGCCGGTCACCGTGGCAGGATGGGCCCCATTATGGACAGACGGTTACGCCACGCCCCGGACCCGGAATGGGTGTTGATGTACCGGCACGGACTGAGCCGGAAACGCATCGCGGCGCTCGTGCGCGCTGCACCGGCCACCGTCGGCTACCACTTGGCCGTCGGCCGCCGCCAAGACCCCGGCCTCGAAGCCGCCCACCAGGCCGCTGCAGGCACGGCCCTCTCCCCCGCCGCCACGGCCCGGATGGAAGAGATCATCGCCTGGACAAGCGCCCAGGGGCGGTTCCCCCGCAGCAACTCGCAGGACCTGAGCGAACGATCGATGGGCGCCTGGCTCGGACAGCGCCGGCACGAAGCAGCCGACGGCACACCTCACCCGGTCTACCGGAAAGGCCTCGCCCGGGTCCCCGGCTGGGATACCAACGCCAGGGCAGCCGCCGACGAGGCCCGGTGGCATGATCGGCTCGCCGAGCTCGTGCGCTTCCGCGCCGAAGGCAACGACTGGCCCCGCCATCGCGGCTACGCCTCGGAACAGGAACACACCCTCGGGGTGTGGATCCACTCCCAGCGGCAAAGTCACCGCAACGACAATCTGGATCCGTACAGGGTCCGGCTCCTCGATGACGCCGCACCCGGCTGGCGGGCCGGTCGGGGCCGCGGCCGCCGGGCCCGCCGGTGAACACGCCACCGTCCCGGAAACTCCCCCGTCCCGTCGTTCCCTGCCAGTAAACTCGTGAAGGCTCTCCAGTCCCCCCAGCGTGGAGAGCCGGGAGCCCCCACGCTTGAGTCCTTGGATTCGCGCGGGGGCTTCCTCATGCCCTGTCCCCCACCGCGGCCAGGCCATCCTGAACACAGTCCCCCCACTGTCCTTGCGGGTTGTGCCCATTGGGGTCAGGTGGAGCCCTCCGCACAGCTCAAAGCTGTCCCCGCTGGCGTGCAACCCGAGAGCCGTGCCGGCCTGCCGGGGGCGGTGGCAGAAATGTCACAGGGGTAGCCCATACTTAGTTCAGCGGCCGGAGAGGCCGCTTTTCTTTGGCGTGTCTATTCGAACATATGTTCTAAAGTGGTGGTATGGGACCGGAGCAGGCGAGCAGGCTGCAGGCGCAGTACGCGCGGCGGGCCGGCCCGATTGGGCTGACGGTGGAAGAGCTCGATTTTGAGCACTTTCCCGTCAAGAACGGCTTCCCCGGGATCCCGGTGAAGGCGTGGATCCGGTTCCCGAACTGTGCGGAGCTGGTGGACGGCGAGGTGTACGCCTGGACGGCCAAAGCCGCTGAAGTGACGTGGAAGGACGGCCCGGTGACGTACCGGACCTGGGTGTGGAGTTCGGCAGTGACCCGCCGGCAAGACATGATGACCAGAAATTTGGGAGAGCGCGTAGACCGTGACAGCAGTAGCGAATGAAACAACCCTGGACGTCGAGGTCGACGTCCGCTTTACCGCCGCCGGCGCTCCCCTCGCAGTCCGGTTCGACGGACGGATCTGGGCAGTGGCTGCGGACCCGGTGCACTGGTTCGCCCGGGACGCCTGGTGGGACACCCGCCGGAACGCGGCCGTCGGCGCCGGTGACGTCGTCAGCGTCGAATACTGGCAGGTCCAGGTCCGCCTCGGATCCAACTCCGCATTGCGGACCTTCACCCTTCGCCGAAACCCCCTTTCGACCCAGTGGCTGCTGGAAAGCATCAGCGACTAGGCCACAGTGATCCATCTAACGATCAGCGATCAGACCTGGGCGGGAATCCGCGCCGAGTTCGCCTTGCCGCCCCTCGCGCAGGTGCACCGCCGGCTCTCTGAACTCGTGGAAGACCCGGAGCCGATCATGCGCCAGCTCGTTCGCGTCTTCATTGATGACGGGACCTTCTGCCCGGGATTTCAGTTCCTCCCCGGTGGCCATCTCCACCCAACGGTCACGCTGCTGTTCCGGCGGGCGATGGAGCTGAAGCTCCCGCACAACTACTTCACGGTATGGATGGTCACCAAGTCCCGCGACCTGGCCGGAGCCAGGCCCGTGGACCGCTTGAACGCCGCCTCCACTCCCCTGGTGAACGCCCTTGAGTCGTTTCACTGGCAGTAGACCCCTTTGAAAGCACATGTGGAGTGCCCAGCTGGACTTGGACGAGGAAGAACCCGGCCGCCTTTTTGGGCGGCCGGGTTCTTTAGGGATCTGAACTACGGTCAGGACTCTTCGGTCACGTCCACGACCGCGGCGTCTGCGTTCTTCTTCACGGACTCGACGCCGTTCAGAGCGCTGGCCTTGGACTTGTAGCTCTCCGATGAGGCGATCACTTCGCCGTTGCCAGCCTTGAGACGGAAACGGTATCCGCCGGATTTGTCTTTGTAGACCTCGAACTTGCCTGCCACAGGTGCTCCTTCGGTTGATCTGCCGGCCGCCGAATGCCGCTGGGCCAAAGACTACCGCCCGGGGACCGGCAAGTCCGGAAGTTCGCGCGGCACGCCCTTCCAACCCAGGCATATGGTGACTAGGTGGAAATTATTGGCACAATCCAAGCACCCGACGGCAGCCAGGAGCGCGTGAGCGCCCAAGGGGCAACATATGGAGATGCCCGCGAAGCTCTCAATGGCAGCATTCCAGAGGGCCATAAGCTTCTCGTGATCCGAACCGGCGACTAGTCCACTCCGGATAGCCAGTTCTAGAGACGGGCACCCTCCGCCATTGCTTTGACTCCAATGCCGTTATTGACGTCTTTACCGTCAAAGGAGCATTGGCTGCGTCAGGACTGGATTTTCCGTCCATAGGAAGCCGCCAGACTTTCACGCCGACTTTTCCACTCATACGCCATATGCCATGCCATAAGGCGCGCCATAAGTGATGCACAAACAAAAGCACTAGATGCGACGTAGCGCCATACCGAACGCACCGCTAGCTTCCGCACTTGTGTCAATGCATGTATTCACGCTTGTTCTTCTGCCTTATAACCAACGTGCATACGTGCCAGTTACCCGACGCGCGTTCAGGCATGCCACCGCACGAGTGAACCCATAGATAGCAGGGTTAGACGACCGACAACACGCTCCGCCTCGCTTCAAACGCGTGTCACTACCAAAGACCACGCATCAGCGCACGTAGCCTTGGAGACAGGAAAGTCCGCCTTCCAGTACGTAGGAGAATGACCGGCCG